>JAITDK010000122.1 GCA_031282605.1 Oscillospiraceae bacterium | reverse complement strand
AGGCGCGCGGCGCACAAAGTGTCGGAATAACCGAGCGTCTTGCGGAGCTTCATTTCATTTTTGTCCAAACCGCAACCGCAATAGGCATATTACCGTCGATGACCTCAAAACGGCTCGGCGGCAATCCTATCTCGCAAAGAAACTCCCGATAGCCTTCCGCGTCAAACTCTCTTTTCGGGGCAAAACCAAGAAGCCGCCAAACGCCGACGCCCGGTCTGGCAAAGAATCCGCGAAGCCCTTTGAGCAGAGCCACGGATGTGATAACCGCGCCTGCGGATATGCGCTTCAGTTCCGCGGCGGCTTTTTGCGGCTCGTCAATGAGGTGAAGAACCTGCGAAGCGATTACGACGTCATGCGTATCGTCGGATTCGCCCGTGTCAAAGATGCTTCTCGTGCTGAACATAATATTCTTCAAGCCGCGCTTCGCCGCTTTTTCGCGGGCGATGTTCAGCATACGCTCGGATATATCCGTACAAAGCACGCTTTTAGCTTTGTCGGCTATGAACGCGCTGATCGCGCCCGTTCCGGCGGCGGCCTCGAATACGTTCGCTCCCTGAGGCGTTAAATCACGAATCAAGCGAAGCATACCGCTATAGGCAGCGTTCGTCCGCTCGACCTTATCATAAAACGGAGCGCAGAAGTCCCAAAACGTCATATTATTTACTTACCTTAACCCCTCAAGATTTTCTCCATTGCCTTGCCCTTCGCAAGTTCGTCGACTAGTTTGTCCAGACGGCGGATGTCCCGCATAAGCGGATCGTCGATTTCCTCAACACGATGCCCGCAAATCACGCCGGTTATCTTCGCGGCGTTCGGGTGTATCCTCGGAGCCTCGGCGAAGAACCGCTCGTAGCTTACTTCGTTATCCAGCTGCGATTGCAGGCCTTGTTCGTCGTATCCCGTCAGCCACATTGTGACGGCGTCAACGTCGGCTTTCGCGCGGCCTTTGCGCTCGACCTTCCGGACGAGCAGCGGGTAGACGTCGGAAACTTTCATCTTGAAAATACGTTCGCTGCCGTTCAATTCCCGTTCCTCCGTTCCTCGGCGCTTCCCGCGCGACTTAGATACAACGATCCAATTTTACCTTTTCTATATACTTGCACATGAGCAAACATGGATTATTCTCGTCCCAATACCCCTTAAGCACCTGCAGCGGCAGAAATTCCATTGCGATATAGAACGCCCGCGTCCGCGCGTATGGTTCGCAGTCGGATGAGAAGTCGAGTGTCTTCACGAGTAAAAAGGTCTTGCCGCACTCCGCGCTGTATCGCTCCGCCGCCTTGATAAGGCTTGCGCCGATTCCTTGACGATGGTTAGAGCTGACGACGCCCATTACCTCAATTTCCGACGTGTGAGCGTTATGCTCCAACAGTGACAGAAGCGCAGCGGGCTGCCCATCGATGTAATAAGCCCAAAACGTATGGGAACGCACCGTTCTGCAGTATTCGTCTATGGCCTGCGGAACGCCAAACCAATCCGGCAGCGACTCAAGTACACGGCGGCAAATCAGCGTCTTTTCATCCTGGTTGTCAACCATAACCAAACCATGCTTCACTCCGCTACCTCCCGTACGCGAACTTGCGCAGCTTTTTCTCGTCTGCGGCTGGATTGAGCCGCAGCGCACGCTCCTGTATCGCGGCGTATGCGTCCGCCTCGGTCAGCTTTGAGGCGCGGTCGAACACATCGGTATGCTCCCAAAACCGTTCCGTCGTGCTGAACACCGTCGAGTTCCAGCCATATGCCTCGCCCATGGCGTTCGTCTTGCGATGTGTACCGCAAATCGTGATGTACAGCCTCATTTGAAGATCCGTCAGCGCGGCGTCGAACCTGCTTTTTTCATTGCGCCCGAAACCGCCTAGCGTCTTTATATCATGGAGTGGTAATTCTCCGTGCGCTTTTATCGTTTCATAAATCCTTTTTGAGCGCTGGCCGATCAAACCGTCCGCGTATTCGTCCTCAAGCTCGCGGCCGACGCGCCTCAACGCGAGAAAGTACGGGTAAAACTCCTGCGTGATGTAGCCGGACTTCTTGAAGAAACACTTGGCGTACGCTATGTCGCCGCGCTCGCTCAAGACGCGGATGCGCCACTCCCACGGATCGGTCTCCTGGTTACCCGTATGCCACACGATAGGCGAACCGGGCGGCACGTTCAGCCAGTCGTAGCCTACGATAGCGTAGATACCCTCGTCGTCGCCGCCGCCCATTGAAAAGCCGGAGGCGAGCAGGATTCTCACAAAGTCGTTGAAGCCATTAAGGTCGTCCACGCTTCAGCCTCGCATTCCTATTAGAGTATCACAATCGAATGTCGCTTTTGAGACCACGCCGCGCTTCACGGCTTCGGTATGCTTAAGCGTATGCGTGTACTCTTTCTGAAAAATATTCTGCAAGAAACCTAGGCCAGGCTATTGACACGCCGGACAAAGTGTGCTATCATTTAAACTTGCATCCGTTTGGGGGTTTCTATGCCCCTTTCCCGGATAATGCGATTTGTTATGACATGATTCTACACCAGTTCGCGCCGCTTGGCAATAGGGGGGAAGGGATTTCCACGCGGTGCGGACAGGATTTTTTGCCCTCGCGCGGCTGCGTGGGTTTTGCTGATGGAGAGGGGGGTTTCCGTGATCCACAAGGTGCCCATGGGAAAACTGCGGGAACGGGTCAGCTTTTCGCGCATAGCGGAAGTGCTGGAGATGCCCAACCTAATTGAGGTACAAAAAAACTCGTACCAACGGTTCCTAAACGAGGACATGCGAGAGGTGCTGGCCGATGTGTCGCCCATCACCGACTACAGCGAGAACCTCGTGCTGGAATTCGTTGACTATTCGCTGGACGACAAACCCAAGAACTCAGTGGAGAAATGCAAGGAACGCGATCTGACGTACGCCGCGCCGCTGAAGGTGTTCGCCAGACTTAAGAATAAGGAAACGGGCGAGATAAAGGAATCCGACGTATTCATGGGCGACTTCCCGCTGATGACCGAGAACGGCACGTTCATCATCAACGGCGCGGAACGCGTCATAATCAGCCAGTTGGTGCGCAGCCCCGGGACATACTTCAACGCGACCCGGGACAAGGCGGGCAAGCTGCTATACAGCGCGACGGTGATCCCCAACCGCGGCGCGTGGCTGGAATATGAAACCGATAGCAACGACGTGATGTGGGTGCGCGTAGACCGCGCGCGCAAGCTGCCCATCACGATTATATTGCGCGCGTTGGGCTATGGCACCGACGCGGACATCACGCGCTTATTCGGCGAGGACGACCGCCTAACCGCCACGATCGCCCGCGACGACGACAGCAAGACCGAGGAAGACGGCCTGCTGGAGATATACCGCAG
>JAITDK010000102.1 GCA_031282605.1 Oscillospiraceae bacterium | reverse complement strand
CTATCTCCCCGAATGTGGGATTAAGCCGCCTGCGTTCGCTGCTCAAGACTATTGCCAACTGGTCGCTGGGCATCTGTTTCACGGTATTCATCGGGGTGATGGCAGTCCAGGGTATGGGTGCGGCGGCGTTCGATGGCGTGACGATGCGCACGGCCAAGTATGCCATCGACAACTTCGTACCGATCGTAGGCGGTATGATGGCGGACACGATGGATACGCTGATCGCGTGCTCAATGCTGGTCAAGAATGCGCTGGGCATTACCGGTTTGGCGCTGCTAGCGTCATACTGCGTAGGGCCGCTGGTGCAGGCGCTGAGCGCGTCGCTGGTATTCCGGTTCTGCGCCGCGGCGTTGGAACCGGTCGCGGACGGCCCGATCGTCGATCTGCTGGGTGATTTCGCGGGATCGGTGACGATGCTGTTCACCGTACTGCTGGCCGTATCGGCCATGTTCTTCCTGCTGGTGGCGCAGCTGCTGATGGTGGGTAATTTAACCGTAATGCTAAGATAACTAACAATACGAAGGAGGCGGGAGCGTGTGGGACGGTTTCGCGGCCCTGCTCAGGAACCTGACGGCGCTGACGCTGTGTATTACACTGATCGACTGGCTGCTTCCGGCCGGGAGTATGCGCAAATACGCGAGGCTGGTGTGCGGGCTGGTGATGCTGTGGGCGCTGCTGCGCCCGATCTCGGCGATGGTTATTGGCAGCGCCCAGACAGATCAGATGATGAACGAGATACTGCAGACAATTATGGGGAGCGGTTCGTGAGCGGATTCAAGAACGGCGGCGCTTCGAATAGTAATCTAAGCGGCCTTAACGACACTGGGCGAGAGCCTCTCTTGGCCGCCTGGCGCGTGAAACTAAAGAAGTTCAAGGGTCTTGAATGGATCGCGCTGATAGTTTTGATAGGCGTCGTCGGAAGCATCGCCTTGTCGGATTTCGGCGGTTTGACGACCGGTTCGACAGCGCCATCCGCGTCAAACAGCGCGCTGGAGTCGCGGCTTTCGTCCATCCTATCCAGCATAGACGGCGCGGGTACGGTCGAGGTGATGATTTATGAGGCGGCGGCGGAGACATCCTCATCCGTGGATTGGCTGGGCGGGGTATCCAACACGAGCGCGTCTCAGGCAGTGGGGGTGGTCGTCGTCGCGGATGGAGCCGGCGACGTCCGCGTGCGCTTGGAACTGATCCGCGCGGTGCAGACGCTGATGGATCTGCCCGCCGGAGCGGTGGAGGTGTTCCAGCGCAAGACCTCGGCGCGATGAGGATGGTTCCGGCATACCGTCCGCCACGATCCCGTCGCTATCGCCATCCCGTCAACCGAGCGGCCTCCTCGCCGATCCACGCTACTATTAAGGAGTGAATAAACAATGCCTGCTAGTAACAAAGCCAATAATCACAGTTCCGGCAAAAGCGGTAAGGAGAGCCAAGCCAGCAAGTGCGGCAAAAGCGGCAAGAGCGAGCATCAGGGAATCACTGTCAAGAAAACGCCCGACACCGCCGCAGCCGACAACTCAAGCGTCGAAACGCCGGAAGTAAGCGGCCAGCCCGATTGCTTCGAGTGCAGCGTCGACAGCTTCGCGATCGCGTCCGACTTCGAGCAGGTGCAGACAGCCCTTGATGAAGCCGCGAACACTGGCGCGCTCGCAACCATTCTCATCGCAAGGGATATCGAATTGACCGACGATCAAGTTATAACCTTGCGGGCAGGCTCGCAGGTCAAACTGCTTTCGCTGGAGCATCGCACTATATCCGGTTCGGGGTATGAAGGCGGTCGTTCGCTGCCATTGATACTTGCCGAGCCTGGCAGCGAGATGCTGCGCGTAGAATCGCTCACCCTCATCGGCGGCAACAATATAGCGGACGATCACGGCTATGGCGGCGCAATCGAAAGCCACGCACTCATAACCATCGTTACCGACGTCATAGCGTGCCGCAACAGCGCGAATTATGGCGGAGCGATCGGATTCATGGGTCGCATAGCGTCTGTCGGCACGGGCAGCCGCCTGACCGCAAACGTAAGCCGCGGCGATGGCGGGGCGGTATACGTTGGATCCGACGTGATACGCGCGACTATAACAGACGGCGTCGAGATCACCGGCAACACCGCCGAGGGCAGCGGCGGCGGCATATTCATCGACCAAGCGCATCTCAAGCGGCTGTACGTCGCGGCCGGGGCCGTGTTCTCCGGCAACGCCTCTGGAGGCGCGCCCTGCGACAATTGCCTGTCCGGCGACGCCGCGATGTATAACGAGCAGATTCAGGGCGCGTCCTGGAGCGAACCGCATATCCAAGGGTATAACAATGTGGATATCAGCTATGTACCGCTTACCCCGGCGTTCATCAGGCTGACCGCCGTGAAGAATACGCTGGGCTGCTCCCCCGCCGAGAGCGTCTCCAATTATGGCTTGTTTGACGATCAAGGCGGACTGCTCGCGACTGCGTCGAGCGACTCATACGGAACCATCGCGTTTCCCAGCGTGCCGGTAGATACCATCGGCGATTACTCCTGGACGATCAAGCCGCTTGCCGGATCTCCCGACGATCCGCAAGCCGACGGCGAGGGAATATCCGTCAGCGTCCATTCCGACACGGACGGCAAGGGCGGCGTCGCGGCGTCGTATTCATACCCCGCCGGCGAAGCGCCTCGATTCGTTTCCGCAATCCAAAACAGCGAGATCGGGCTGATAGTGTTTCCGGAACTGACGTTTGGCGCGCCGGGCGATTACAAATACACGGTCAAGGAAGAAACGCGCGACGGCGACGGCTGGGTTTCAGACAAGGCCGAATACCCCGTAATCGTCCACGTCGCCGACGACGGTCAAGGCAACTACGTGGCCACTGCTGAATACCCGGACGGCTATCCCGAGTTCGCCGACATATACACCGGAATCGCGGCGAAATACACCCTTGGCGCGCGAAAAACCACTATAGGCGCGCCCTTGCCCGGCGGCAGGTTTGAATTCGGCCTCTACGACGCCGACGACACCCTTATCGCCGCCGCAACAAGCACCGAAGCCAACGAATCACCCACCGAATACCGCGATGAACTGATATCCCTCGCCCGCGCAACCCTCCTTGAACGCAGCGGCACGGTATTCGGCAGCGTAGCCATATCCCCCGCGCCCCCCGTACTCCCCGCCTCGCCATCAGCCAGCAAATAGAAACCGCAACGTCTAGTCGTCAAGGGTAGGGTGGAGATTTGCGCAGCGGCCGCCGCAGCGGGCGCGGAGCAAATACTACCCGACCTTGACGACGGGTTGATTTGCGACCCATAATGGGAGAAGGGTTTGTTGTAAGCGCACTTACAACAAACCCTTGTAAAGCAGCGTTCCCCGTTCCCCATTCCTCGTCCCCCGTTACCCAATCGCCCTGCCCATCACATGATCCTTAAAGAACAGTCCCGCCGTTTCCGGCGAAACCGAGTATAGATTCCCATCAATCGTCACGCATACAGCCTTCCCGCAACTCTTCATGCAGCCGACGTCCTTCATGCTGACGGCTGCGTCGAGATCGTTTTCATTGATTAGAGCGCGCAACTGTTCTCTCACCTGTGCCGAACCCTTCGTATTGCATACGTTTCCCGTGCATACGTCAATTTTCATCTGTTTCTAATGATTAACTCCTACTCGTATTCGAATACGCTGGTCCAGCTTAGCAGAAACTCCCTCTCCTGAGGCTTGCCCTTCACTGATTGGGAAACCGCGACGATAGGCAGCCATTGCTGGATATAACGCTTGTCGGTGCTGGTCTTCTCGCAGAACATATCCATGTATTTGCAGGCCGTCTCCTCATCGCCCGCCAGACGAAACAGTAAGTATGTGCGCGCCACATCAGCCGACGCGTTCCCCTGCGTTACGTGCGCCCAGTCGAGAACGAACGGGCGGCCAGCGTCGTCGATGATTATATTGGTGGGGTTCAAGTCGCCGTGGCAGACCTTGTTATGTATGGGCATCGATGCCAGCCGGTGGTGAATCTCATAGCGCGTGGCGGCGTCAATATCGGCCTGCTGGACCTTCTGATACATCTTGTCTTTAAGCCTGCTCAGCCGTGGAGCGCGGGTGTCGTGGATATCCATTTGCACCTCGATTAGCATATCGAGATACAGCTCCAGGTTATCGGCGTCCTCGGCCATCAGCTGAGCCAGCGTCTTGCCAGGGATGTATTCGGTGACGATTGCCCACTTCCCGCCGATCGTTTCGACGGACTTGAGCGCGGGCACGGGCAGCGCCGTTTCCTCTATAATCGCGTGGTTCAGCGCCTCATTGAGAATCCCCGCCTTCTCATACGAGCGTTCGAATACCTTTACCGCGCTGTTAGTCTCGCCGTCAAGGTAGACGGTCTTCTCGTCCCGAACGGCGATCACTTTTGCGTCTTGCTGATTCATTGACGAATCACCCCGATCTCACACTTGCGCAGGACATCAACCAACTCCAACCAGTCGTGGATGTGCAGATGATCGGCTTCCGGTATGATGCCGTGAGGAGCAGCGAACTCGTTCCTCATCGTCAGATCTTCATACCATACGGGGAATATACCCGCGGAAGCCGCGCCCGGTATGTCCGCGATGACCGAATCGCCGCAGAACCATACGTCCTCCGCCGGGAGATCAGCCTTTCTCAACGCCGTCTCGAACAACAGCCTGGCGGGTTTGCGCAATAAATAGTCGCTGGATACCATTATAAACTCAAATGGATGCTCAGGGAAGAACTGGTTGATCCTAACCCTCATCGACGCGCCGGAGTATGACATGTTGCTGATTATGCCGGTACGGACGCCGTTCTCGCGCAAAAACGCCAGCATCTCGCGCACATGCGGCAGGTACGCGCCAGGCGCGCAAGCGTCCCACCATACTTGCTCCAATTCCTGGTAGGACAGCGAGAATTCCAAACGCTGATACTCATATACAAGACGCGTAAGGGCGATGTTGTTGATCTCCAGACCAACCGGCTTGGTCTGCGCGGAGATATCTTCGTACAGGCCTTCAACGAACTCATTCACTTGTCCGACGGTCAGATTCAGCGGGTTTGACGTGACATATTTCATGACCGCTTCCATGCCGCGCAGAGAGCTGAAGCCCAATTCAGCCAGCAACGTGTGGCCGTAGTCGAACATGATCATGCGGGGTTTCTTTAATAGAATGTTCAATGGAACGCTCATTATACTGTACTACCCCTTTATCCCTGTAGTCGCGATCCCCTCGATGAAGTACCTCTGCAGGAACAAGAACACCGCTCCCACCGGGACGAGCGACACCAGTGACGCGGCCATTATCAAGTGATAATCGCTCGTGTATTGCTGGATGAACCTGCGCAGCCCCACCTGGATGGTCTTGTTTTCATCCTTGGTCAGGTATATCAGCGGACCCATGTAGTCGTTCCACGTCGTGACGAACGTGAATATGCACAGCGTCGCGACGGCGGGTGCGGCCAGCGGCAGTATTATGCGCGCCCAGATGCCGTATTCGGAAAGGCCGTCGATGCGCGCGGCTTCGTTCAGGTCGTTCGGGATGCCTAGGTAGAATTGCCGCATCAAGAACACGCCGAACGCGGAGAAGCTCTGCAGTACGATCAACGCCCACAGCGTGTCATACAGACCCGCTTTGCGCATCATTATGAACTGCGGCACCATGTACACCTGCCAGGGCACCGCGATAGTCGCTACGTACGCCAGGAACAGCGTATCGCGACCCCTGAAGCGCATCTTCGCGAACGCGTACGCCGCGAAACTGCTCGTTAATATCTGCATAAACGTGACCGTGACGGCCACGATCGCGGTGTTACGGAAGTACGTGCCCAGCGTGACGCGGGTCCAAATAACGCGGTAGTTCTCCCAGTGATAGACGGTCGGGAGCCAGCGCATCGGATAGCGGAACACCTCGTTGTCCAGCTTGAGCGAGGATGAAATCATCCAGAAGAACGGCAGCAGCGCGACAATCGACAGCGCTATAAGCGCGGCGTGCAGGATAATCGACCCGATTATCTTAAGCGGCGCGGCCTTCTTCGTATGCTTGATTTTACTGGCATTATCCGGCAAGATAGATTGCATCCGTTCACCGCCCTACATGTAATTGACCCACTTCTTCTCAATCGTGAACTGCACCAGCGTCACTGCGAGAACAATCAGGAACAGCGCCATCGCCACGGCGCTGGCCTGCCCGTACTTTAACTCAGTAAAGGATAGTTGATATATATAGTTGACAAGCATCTTCGTCGCGCGGCCCGGACCGCCCTCGGTCATGATCTGCACGACGTCGAATATCTTGAAGCAGCCTATGGTCAGCATTATGGATACAAAGAACGTCGTCGGGGTGAGCATCGGAAGCGTGATCTTCCGGAATTTCTGCCAAGCGGTCGCGCCGTCCACCGTCGCGGCCTCATACAGTTCAGCGGGCACACCCTGAAGCCCGGCTAGGTACATAACCATGTAATAACCCGCGTTGCGCCACACGCTGACGATTATAATCGCCCATATCGCGTAAGCGCGGCTTTGAGTCCAGGATACATTGACGTTTATACCAACATGCGCCAGCAGTTGGTTGACGGGGCCGAGCTTCATCAGCATGAAGTTCCAGCAAACGCATACCGCCACCATCGACGCCACGTATGGGAAAAAGAATATCACGCGGAACGCCTTAGCGGCGCGCGCGGCCTTGTTCAGCGCGAGCGCCAGCGTCAGCGAACACGCGATCGACAGCGGCACCGTGAACAACGCGTAAAACACGGTGTTCTTAAGCGTAACGCCCAGGTCGTTGCGAGTGAAATCGAATCGCTTGAACAACTCACGGAAGTTGTCCAGGCCAGCCCACGTGATAGTATTGAGCGCACCGCCGTTCCACTTTAGGAACCCGAGCATGATCGAAAAGATGACGGGCACCATAGTGATCAGCGCAAACCCGATCAGGTTCGGGGCAAGGAACGAATAAGCGATCAGCGTGTTGCGCTTTTCGAGTTTACTCATGCGAGGGCGTTTTGCGGCCGCTGCGTTAATCAAGATTCGTTCCCGCCTTTCGCTATTCATAATAATGAAAAACCCACTGCCGCCCGAGAGCGGCAGTGGGAAACGCGTGTTAATCAGCCAATATCTCGGCGACACGCTCGTTCATCGACGCGACGCCGTCTTCCACGGAGACTTCGCGGGTCATGATCAGCG
>JAITDK010000058.1 GCA_031282605.1 Oscillospiraceae bacterium | reverse complement strand
AGGAACTAGCGACGAACGGGGATATCGATTTAATTATTACGTCGTATCCATTGTTACGCCGGGACATTGAGGACATGGAGCCGCTCCCGTTCCGGCTGCTAATACTGGACGAGGCGCAGCAGATCAAGAACACGCGCGCCTACGCGACGATGATGATAAAGCGGTTGAACGCGGACGCGCGGTTTGCGCTGACCGGTACGCCGATGGAGAATCATCCAGGGGAGCTATGGTCGATATTCGATTTCGCGCTGCCGGGGTATCTGCTCAGTCAGAATCAGTTCCTGGCCAGGCATGGCGCGGGTCAGGATGCGGTGACGCTGCGGCGTAAGATTCGTCCGTTCTTGTTGCGACGGCTAAAGCGCGACGTGCTGCCCGATCTGCCGGAGAAGACGGAGCAGGTTATGTGGGTGGAGATGACCGTAGATCAGAAGCGGGTATATCAGGCGGCGACGCTGCGCGCAAGAGAGAAGATCGATCGTATGCTGAGCGCGAGGGGTTTTGCGTCCAGCCGATTCGAGATACTGTCGCTTATAATGGAGTTGAGGCAGGTATGCTGCCATCCGTCGCTAAGGTTCGAGGGGTATGACGGTTCGAGCGGCAAGATGGATGCGCTGGCGGAGTTGCTGCCCGGCGCGCTGGACAGTGGGCGGCGTATATTGATATTCTCGCAGTTTACACGGATGTTGAAGATGTTGGAGGAGAGGTTCAAGGCGGAGGGGTTTGACTGTTTGTACCTGGACGGGCATACGCCGACGAGGGAACGGTTGGCGATGGCGGATCGGTTCAACGCTGGAGACGGGCAGTTGTTCCTGATATCGCTGAAGGCGGGCGGGGCAGGGTTGAATTTAATCGGGGCGGACATGGTGCTGCATTATGATCCGTGGTGGAACCCGGCTGCGGAGGATCAGGCGTCCGACCGTGCGCACAGGATTGGGCAGGTTCATCCGGTGCAAGTGATAAGGCTGATCACGCGTGGCACGATAGAGGAACGTGTGGACTCGCTCAGCCAAAAGAAACGTGCGCTGTATGAGGCGATAATTCCGTCAGAGTCGACGAGCGAGTCAGCGCTGGGTCCGTCGCGCCTGACGGAGGATGATGTTAGGGAGTTATTGATGGAGTAAACGGAAGGCGGACGCATCCGGGCACATCCGGGCTTGGAACGAGGGAACGTGGGAATCTGTTGCGCTCCGGAACAGACTATCCAGGTACAACCGGCAATCCGAAGTCGGTAGATTGTGTATCACGATGGTCCAGGCGAAGCCTGGTCCGGATTCGAAAGGGCGGATAGCCCTTCGCAGGGTCTGGGACAGAGTCCCAGGCTCCCCGCAGGGACGTTCCCTCGTTCCCCGTTCCATCTCCTGCGCCCCGCCAGTAAAAACACTATAGAGGAATAGTCATCTTACACCATAGTGGCGGGGCGCCACAAACTAAAAGCGTCTCCGGTTCGCAAACCGGACAGCGTCCCGCCGCAGCGGACAGCCGAGGATTACGTCGCGCAAGTCAAGTCCTCGACTATTTGTGTTCTACGTTACTTGCGTTAACGTTGGTGATCCGGATGGGAGATGAACTCGCGTATGCCTGATTCGCCCACGCTCGCGCTGTATAGGTTATGGCGTTCAAAGCGCTTCTCCGATCTCATCGGACAGGACGCGATCACCGCCGCGCTGCGCGCGCAGGCTCGCGACAAATCTTTCACTCACGCCTACCTGTTTTCCGGACCGAGGGGTACGGGCAAGACCTCGACCGCGAAGATATTCGCGCGCGCGATCAACTGTCTCCAACCGGAGAATGGCGAGCCGTGCGGTATCTGTGCCGTGTGCGACGCGTTATCCCGCGACGACGCGATGGACGTTCTTGAGATTGACGCGGCCAGCAACACCCAGGTTGAGCAGATGCGCGAACTGCTCTCGAAGGTGATGTATCCCCCGACTATCGCGAGCCGACGGGTGTATATCATCGACGAGGTGCATATGCTCAGCCGCCACGCGTTCAACGCGCTGCTTAAGACGCTAGAGGAACCGCCTAGTCACATAGTGTTCATACTAGCGACCACCGAGCCGAACAAACTTCCCGAGACCATCCTCTCTCGCTGCCAGTGGTACGCGTTCCACAGGATCGAGCCGAGGCTGATTGTCGAGCGTCTGGAGCTGGTCTCGCGGACGCACCGGATACCCGTCGCCGAGAGCGCGTTGTGGTTGATCGCGCGCGCGGCGGAGGGGGGTATGCGCGACGCGCTGTCGTTGCTGGACGTATGCCGCGCGACGAACGCCGACGCGATAACCGAGGAGCGTGTCCGCGCCGTTCTGGGCGCCGCCGATCCCGAGACGCTGTTCGCGCTGGCCGATTCATGCGCGGCCAAGGACGCAGCGTCCGCGTTGCGTATGACGAACGACGCGTTCCTGTCCGGACTGGATCCGCAGGAGCTGGCGTCGAACATGGCCGAACACATCCGCGCGCTGCTGATGGCGCTGACGATAACGGACGGACTGCCGCGTATGCTGGCCGTCACGGTCGAGACGGCTGAACGGTACCGCGCGCAGGCCTCACGGTTCAGGATGGATAACCTGATGAGGCTGCTTGACCTGTTCGCTCAAGCGGCGCAGACGAACAAGTGGAACGCTGATCCACGCCTGACGCTGGAGACCGCCGTCATGCGGGCGTGCGTGCCTGAGGACGCGCTGCGGCTGGAAGAGATGGCGGCGAGGATTGACGCGCTGGAGCGAAAGCTGGCCGAGCTGACCGCCAAAGGGGTCGCGAACGGTATGGTCGGCGACGCAGAAAGGCAGGCCGCTCCAACAACGACCGCGCAGAATGCCGAGTCAAATTCTGGCAATGCAGCCGATACGCGCAGGTCGGCCGCGTCGTTATCGCCCAAATCAGCCGTATCCGCCGCGTCGTCGTCCCCTAAGTCAACCGATCCCACCGCGAGTGCGCCGCCTTCCCCCATCGCCGACGATCCTTAAAAGCTGTGGGCATAAGTCATCGAAATGCTGAG
>JAITDK010000224.1 GCA_031282605.1 Oscillospiraceae bacterium | reverse complement strand
ATCACGATGGTCCAGGCGAAGCCTGGTCAGGATTCGAAAGGGCGGATAGCCCTTCGCAGGGTCTGGGACAGAGTCCCAGGCTCCCCGCAGGGACGTTCCTCGTTCCATCGTTCCATCGTCCATCGTTCCTACGTTCCAACTCCTGCGCCCCGCCAGTAAAAACGCAATAGGGTAATTGTCAACTTACGCCATAGTGGCGGGGCGCCAGTAATTTAAAGCGCATTCGATCCGCAGATCGAACAGCGTCCCGCCGCAGCGGATGTGTGGTTGCGATGCACAGAATCACGTCACAAACAATCACCCCTTACGCTCTTACGCAAGGGATGCGGAAGTTATACTATATTACATCACTGTTATTATGCAACCGTTCCGCTTCTGTGGCGGATAAGCCTATCGATGATATCCTGCGTGGTTGACACGGCCTTGAGGCGGACTGGCCGCTGCAGTTCGCCGCGGATCAGGCGCAGTTCGGCGGTGAGATCGACGTATTGGTCATATATGTAGTAGATGACAAGAGCGATGCCATCGTCCTGGATCATTGTGATATAAACATGAGGGTTCGCCGCCATCACGCCGCGTATGAACGCGTCGCGTTCCAGTCGCATCAGCTCCCGAGCCTGTGCCTGAACGCGCCTGTTGCGCGCCGACTCTTCCTGGCGCCGCATCGTGTCCCAGTAGTTTTGGTTGACCTTGGCCAGGAAGCGGCATTCCTTCTTGAGGCAATCGTGGGACTTTAGCAGATTCTTGGTGACATAGCCCCTATGAGAGATATTATTGCAGTAACCCACTACCGACGTAGACAGACAAGGCTTGCCCGCGAATGAATACATCCACTTTACCAACGAGTCAGCCTCGCCGCGTTGCGCGTTGTCTTCGGCGCTCCACGCCAAATCGGGCTTACACTCTACAAGGTAATCGGCCATAATCGCCTCCATGTATATGGCGCTCCGACACGCCGCCTTCGTCCATCCGCGCATGAAAGTTAAGTTCTACACAATGATGGCGAAACCCTCCAGTATATTTGGAAAAAAACCTGGCACACACGGCGCGAGTGTGTTACAATGCAGATGCTGAAACGGACAAGCGGCATGATTCTCATGCCTGACAATAAGGAGGAGCAACCACATGATCCGAGTCGCGATGATCAGCAAATGGCACGTGCACGCGGAGGGATACGCGAAACACCTGAAGAGCCTGCCAGACGTCAATATCAAGTATGTGTGGGACGAGGATCCCGCGCGCGGACTGCCTTGGGCGCAGGAACTGGGCGCGATATTCGAGCCGACCCTGCACCAATTGCTTGAGAAAGAGGATCTGGACGCTATAATCATATGCTCGCCGACGAATATGCATCCTGATATAATGACCCGCGCCGCGCAGTCAGGCAAGCATATATTCACGGAAAAGGTGCTCGCGTTCACGCTTAAGGACTGCGACCGCGTGATAGACGCCGTGAAAAAGAGCGGGACGATATTCACTATCTCGTATCCGCATCGGTGTATGCCCACGCATCTCGCGCTGAAGAAGGCGATCGACGAAGGCGTTCTGGGCAAGCTGACACTAATGCGCGTTCGCAACGCCCACAACGGCGCGCTGGCCGAATGGCTGCCGGGCTACTGGTATGATCCTGAGACGACGGGCGGCGGCGCGATGATGGACTTAGGCGCGCACCCAATGTACCTGCTTCGTTGGTACCTGGGCAAGCCAACGCGCATACAGAGCATGTTCAACACGCTGACCAAGCGCAGTGTGGACGACAACGCGGTTTCGACGATTGAGTTTGAAAACGGCGCGATCGGCGTGTCGGAGACAAGCCTGGTTTCGCCGATGTCGCCATACCTGGTAGAGGCGTACGGTACTGAGGGCGTCGGAATCATACAGGATCAGACGCTGAAGATCCGCTCGAAGAAGTATGACGACGAAGGTAAAGAGTTCCATGAACAATCGCTGCCGGAAGCGCTGCCATCGCCGCTGGATCAGTTTGTCGCGTCGGTGAAGGACGGGAAGCCGGTGCTGTTTGGATTGGAAGAGGCGCGCCAGTTGACGGAACTGATGCAGTACGCGTATCAGGCGCATAGAGAAGGACGTCAGGCGACGTTTGTGTAATAGAACAGCT
The DNA here is from genome assembly GCA_031282605.1 of Oscillospiraceae bacterium. Taxonomy (GTDB): domain Bacteria; phylum Bacillota; class Clostridia; order Christensenellales; family Aristaeellaceae; genus BNUH01. The sequence continues at coordinate 7,341 of JAITDK010000224.1, read as the reverse complement.
GGAAATTGAGGGACGGTCCTGAGGCCGCCCCTTGTTTGTAATAGATACGGCGATTGATACAATTAGGGATAACGATTACTACGCGAATCGTTAGTTATACTGCTTGACTCATGGGATTCACAGCAGATTCGCGGTGGTTTCGCCGTTCTCTAAGGCGGGAAAGGAGACGGGCTGTATGCCCGCTGGCTGGACGAACCAGCGCGAGCGGCGAAAAGACACGCGAAGAGGCGCGGATTTTGTGCGTCGGCAGTATAGCGGAAGGCAGGTGGTTTCATGGCGCGGGAGACGCCTCATAAGGTGGCAATGTTCATATTGTGCGTGATAATGATGTGGGGCTGCCCGCTCCGCACGGGCATTCAAGCATCAACAGTGTTGAATTATAACGAATTCATTGATACGGGCGACAGCTGGTGGAACGATCGGGAGCTTTTCAACCTGGAGGATCCGGAACGCGTATGGCGATACCTGACGCGTGAAGTGACCGTGCTGGATTCAGGCGCGCAAACGCCGGTATATCTGCTGGATAAGCCGGGCGGCGAACGCGTCAAGAAGGGTCAGTATGAAGGATTCCTGTATGGATCGTCGGTATCGGTGAACGTGCTGGATATCTCAGGCGATTGGGCGTATATAGAAGGCTACGACATGACCGACGACCTGATACAGGGTTGGGTGCGCGCGTCGCTGCTGAAGAAGGCGACACCCTCCGCGCTGTACGGTATCGTTGTGGATAAGCAGAGCCAGCGTCTGTATCTGTACTCAAACGGACAATTGGTCACAACGCTGAAGGTGTCAACCGGATTGCCCACCAAAGCCAAACCCCATCAGGAAACGGCGGCGGGCGAATACCTGATCGTCAGCTGGACGGGCGGGTTCTGGGCTGATAACCTGTGGTGTGAATTGGCGCTGCGGTTCAACGGCGGCGATCTGTTGCATCTGGTTCCGGCGCTTGTGGCGGCTGACGGTACGAAGGATTACTCCACGACGGAACCATATCTGGGTCAGCGCGCCAGCCACGGATGCATACGCACCCAAAGGGTAAAGACATCCGAGGGCATAAACATGCAATGGCTCTGGGATAATCTGAAGATGAACACCAAACTGATCGTCTGGGACGACGACGGGCGACCCATGAATTATCCCGATCCCGATACTGCGCTGTACTACAACCCCGACGGCGGGCGCTACTACCACGCCGACGAGAACTGCCCCAGCGTACGCAGCACATTCTTGCCGCTGAAAGGCGCTATGCGCTATGAACAGCTGCGCGACTCCACGTTCAGCCATCTGTCCGCGTGCTCGACGTGCAACCCGCCGCTGCCGCCGCAGCGCATCGATGCCCTTAACGAGGCGCAAGGCTACACGCGCGAGCAGGTCGAGATGATGCAGGGACTGCGCGGAGATTCGTCGATTGCCGCCGATAGCAGCGCAACAGCGACCGTATATACGACGCCGAGCGAATCGATGATTGTATCCGACGAGATAGGCGGCGAGATCGTGTTCGAATGATACCAGAGTAATATGAGAGTAAGATGAGAGAACTATTAACGATTGTGGGGAGCGGGATGAGCGAGATTTTTTACGCGTACATAGGTACGTACTCAAGTCACGGCAGCGAGGGCATATACCGCGTCGAGATCAGCGGCGAGGGAACGGCGAGGATTATAGGCAGCTACCCGGCGCGGGACGCGTCATACCTGGCCAGTGACGGAAAAAAACTGGCGGCGGTATTTGAATCCAGGGAGAACAGCGCGGTCGCGCTGTATGGTATTGAACCTGACGGCGCGTTGACGCCGATCGGCGAGAAACCGTCGGGCGGATTGGCGCCGTGTTACGCCGCGTTCGACGACGACAATGTGTATACAGCGAATTACTTCACGGGTCAGGCGGGTGTTTATCCGCTGGCGAACGGCGGGTTGGGCGATGGGCAATGGATAGCGCATTGGGGTTCAGGCGTGAACAAGTCGCGGCAGGAATGCTCGCACGCGCATTGCGCGGTTCCTATCGGCCCAGTTTCCAGCGGCGAGTCGTACCTGGCCGTGTGCGACTTGGGTACGGATCATGTGTGGTTCTACCCAAGGGAGAACGGGCGCATCACGCTGCCTGGGTATGGGGTTGAGACGCCGCCGGGCACAGGTCCGCGTCACATGACGGCCATCAACGATTCGACATGGGCCGTTATCGGCGAGATGTCGTGCGAGACGCTGATATACAGCGGTTACGCGGATAAAGCGAGACTGGTTCAGCGGCTGCCCTTCGCGCGGACGATGGGCGATCCCGCAAACACGGCCGCCGCGCTCCGGTTGTCGCCGGACAAAACCACGCTGCTCGGTTCGATACGCGGCGAGAATACGCTGGCCGTTTCACGCAAGGTTAATGGTAGGTTTGAGACGCCCGTTATTGTCGACGCACGCGGGAATTGGCCGCGCGACGCCGCGTTCACGCCGGATGGCCGTTATGTGCTCGCCGCGCTGGAACGTTCACACGAGATAACTGTATTCCGCACGACGGATACGGGTCTAGAATATGTATCCAAGACGGATATACCCGCGCCGACATGCGTTTGCTTCCCGCGGTAAGAGGGGTGGAGCGTGGAACCGATTATCAGCATTGACGAGTCCCTGCTAGGTATATCAAGCGAGACCGCCGACCGCGCCATTGAGTCGGCGTTGACGCCTTACTCCGGAAAGATCAAGCGCGCGCTGGTATTGCCGCCGGATTCGACGCGCGCGTTCAGCGGCATAGGGAGAATCGCGGCGCGCGTCATTAAGACGCTGAGCGAGTTTTGCGACGTAGACGTGATGCCGACGCTCGGCACTCACGCTGAGATGACGGCGGATGAGGTTCGCGAGATGTTCGGCGGCGCGGTCGATCCGGATCAACTGATCTATCACAACTGGCGCGAAGATACAGTGAAGCTGGGCGAGATACCCGGCGCATTCGTAAACGAAGCGACGGAGGGACTATTCTCCGACCCGATCGACGTTGAGATAAATCGGCGGCTGCTCGATCCCGCGTATGGGCTGGTCGTGTCGCCGGGACAGGTCGTGCCGCACGAGGTGGCGGGCATGGCCAACTACAGCAAAAATATATTTGTGGGCTGCGGCGGCCCTAGGATGATCCAGCGCACACACCTGATCAGCGCGGCGTCGGGTTTGCGCGGGGTGCTGGGTAAGGCCGACACGCCCGTGCGCAGGCTGTTCCACTACGCGCAGGAGCGTTTCCTATCGGGCATGCCGCTTATGTACATGCTGACGGTCAACACGGAATATGAGGGTTCGCCGCGCCTAAACGGGCTGTACATCGGGATGGGACGGGGTTTGTTCGAGCAAGCGGCGGAACAGAGCGCGCGGCTGAACATCCATCACATGCCTAAGGCGTACCATAGTGTTGTGACATTTATGGAGCCTGACTCGTACAAAACCACGTGGGTGGGCAACAAAGCGATATACCGCACTTGTATGATGATCGCCCCGGGCGGCGAACTGACCGTGCTGGCCCCCGGCGTATGCGGTTTCGGGGAGAGCGAACCGGTTGACAAGCTGATACGCAAGTATGGTTATCGCGGAACGAGAGAGACGTTGGAGGCGATGCGAACCTCGGCCGACCTGGCCGATGATGAAGGCGCGGCGGCGCATATGATGAACGGTTCGACTGACGGGCTGTTTACAGTGACATACGCCGTGGAGCGCATCTCGAGGGAGGATATCGAGTCGGTTGGGTTTAAGTCCAGTTCATATACCGACGCTTGCGCGCGTCTTGGTATTGATCCGCGCTCAAAACCGTTGGAGGATGGGGAGTATACGGACTCGGAGGGAAATTTATTCTACTATATCGGGCATCCAGGCGCGGGACTATGGATGGCTGATTGAGGATTGCACAAGAGATTGATCTGGATATAAGGAGGCGGCATGAGCAAGGCTATTCCGAAGAGGACTCTTGGGAAGACAGGGCTTACGATCAGCGCGGTAACGTTCGGCGGGATTATCAACACGGACGAAACGCCGGAGGACGCGGGACGGTTTGTGGAATCCGCGATAGACAGCGGTGTTAACTATTTCGACGTTGCGCCGACGTACGGCAACGCACAGGAGCGGCTTGGCCCGGCGTTGGAACCGTTCCGCAAGGGCGTTTTTCTGGCGTGCAAGACGATGGAGCGCACAAAGGACGGTGCGAAGAAGCTGATGCTGGAGTCGCTCAAGTTGCTGCGCACGGATCATTTTGACGTATACCAGATGCACGCGATGTCCACGCAGGAGGATTACGACGCCGCGTTCGGTTCTGACGGCGTGATTGAAACGCTGGTATGGGCCAAGCGCGAGGGGTTAATCCGCAACATTGGGTTCTCGACGCATAACGAGGATCTGGCGATGATGTGCCTGGACGCGTTCCCGTTCGACACGGTATTGTTCCCGTTCCAGTTTTCGATGGGGTATAACATCGGATGGGGCGAACGCGTAGCCGAGCGCTCGAAGAAGGACGGCTATGGTCTGCTGGCGATGAAGACGCTGATTCACCGCGCGTGGCTGAACGGAGAGGCTCGCGGGCCATATCCGAAATCGTGGTGCAAGCCGTTCTTCCTGGGCGACGCGCACCAGGAAGCGCTGGGGGTTGCGTCGATGAAGCGCGCGATAAGCATGGGCGCGGCGACGCTGATCCCTCCCGGGAATTTTGCGCACTTTGAGTTCATGCTAAGGAACATCAACGAGGTTATCGACGAACCGTTCGCCGAGGTCGATGCGATTATGCTGAGGACAGAGGCCGAGAAAGTAAGAGAATGGCCGATATTCACGCCCGAGAAGGTGGGGGTGCGTTCTGCCTGACTATAACGCTCTGACGCCCTTTATCCCGGCATCAGAGCGTTAGTTATCCCCATCAGCGCGCCCAGCAGAGCGCCGAGCCACACGATCGCGCGCAGCTCACGCTTCATTATGCCCAGGATCATGCGCTCCACCTCGCGCATGTCGAGACTGTCGATATGCGCGCGGAGTATCGCGCCGATATCGATCGCTTCCAGCGCGCGATCTAGACGATCTCGAACCAAGCGCTCATAGGCGGACATAGCTGCTTCTTTGATGCGCGGAACATATGGCTCGGCGCGAGTATACCAGTCGGCGACCGTAGTATCAAGGGATTCGTTAACCGCGCCTTTGACAAGGGTCTCGATCCATTGCGCGCCGTGTTCGTTGACCATGTCGCTGATCGCCTTTGCCAGGCGGTCAGACATCGACTTGCTGAACCGATCGTCCCAGAATAGCCGCAGCGGCGCGAACGGCGTCGTCGTTATGCGTGAGCGCAGATCGGCCACGACCTGCTCGGCCAGCGTCGTCTCAAAGCCGCTTGCGGTCAGCCGCTCGCTCATCGTCAAGGAGAGCGCCTTGATTATACCGTCTATCTGGGCCTCGAGTTTTTCGGGCTCTATGGTCGATGGGATAAGCTCGCGCGCGGCGCGTTCGTCGCGCGCCGCGTTTTCGCACAGCTCGTCAATGGCGCGGCTGATCCGCTCGCGCATCGCGTCGGACAGAAGCGCGCGCTGAAGCACCTCGCCGCTTAGCAGCTCGGAACCGACCAGCCCGCCCACGGCCTGAGAGAGCCGGTAGCGGCTCTTCGGTATCAGGCCTGGCGTGAACGGCAGCTGCCGCCCAAACAGGTATTTCGGTTCGCGCGGACGAAAGAGCATCCGCACGGCGATATCATTGGTGATGTATCCGATCACCGCGCCCACGCCGGGATCGATCAGCCATTGCCAATTCATACTATCAGTATGCCCGCCGCGCCGCCGCTTAAGCGGTGACTTCGCGGCCCAGCGCGGCGGATTCGTACAGCATATCCATCAGGCGCGACGTCTTGATGGCTTGATCGATGTTGGCCTTGGTTTTTATCCCATCCTTTGATTTGAGTATGAAGTCGCGGATCTCCTCGTCGTACATGTTCTCCTTCGTGAACTGATACTTGGTCTCTGTCAGCATACCGTCCCGAGTGCCGTACAGCGTGAAGTCGCCGCCGTACTTCAGCCGCGCGCCGCCCTTGTCGCCGAGGAAGTCGATGTATGTGTCGCTCTCGCCGATATTCTGCGCCCACGCGCCGTTCAGGCTGATCGTCGGGCCGTCCGTGCGCACCAGTCCGGTCACGAACTCCTCCACGTCATTGACGCCCGAATAGTCCGGCGGGCCGGCCCACATGCTTGTGAATACATAGTCCTTCATGTTCGCGCCAAGCTTGGCGTATGTCGCCGCCGAGGCCGCCTTGACGATCGGATCCTGCGCGCAGTAGAGGATCAGGTCTAGGTAATGCACACCCCAGTCGATCAGCACGCCGCCGCCGGCCATGGACTTCGTTGTGAACGGCCCGCCCATGCCCGGTATCGATCTGTACGCGCGGAAGTTACACACGATATGGTATATGCCGCCCAACTTGCCGGACGCGATCAGCCGCTCCAGCTTGCACACGGCGGTATTGAAGCGGTTGCATACGCCTATGTTGAGAATCTTGCCGGATTCGTCCGCAGCGCGCTGCATGTCCGCGGCGATTTTCGCGTTGACGGCGGCGGGTTTCTCGCACAGGACGTGCTTTCCGGCCTTGAGCAGGTCGATCGTGATCGGCGCGTGCGAATAGTTGGGCGTGCAGACGGATACGCATTCAAGCTCCGGATCGCTCAGGATATCCCGGTAGTCGGTCAGCGCCTCGCCCTTGCCGTAGTCGTCGCGCAGTTTTTTTGCGCGGTCGGGCAGGATGTCGACGAAATACTTGATCTCGGCGATGTCGGACGCGGCTTTATAACCAGGCATATGCGCGCTAGTGCCGATGGTGCCGCAGCCAATGATGGCTGTTTTGGTTAGAGACATAGTGATCCCTCCTATTATTGACTAATACAATACCGATATCAGCCGTTCGCCGCGTTCCCGGTTCGTTTTTTATCCCTCTTACCACGACCGAAAAACAGTCGGACGGCGGGCAGCATGAACGGGAAATCTATCCGGCGCGCAACGCGTCTCAACTCGTCCGGTATCGCGATAGACTGCGGACACTTCTTGACGCACACGCCGCAGCCGACGCAATTCCGCGCGCCGGAATAATGATTGGGGTCGGACACGCCGACGGTCGTAAGATAATTCTTGAACCCATCGAAGTAAGACACCCCGTATGTCATGTTATACGCGGCGAAACAGCCGGGGATATTCACGCCCTTGGGGCACGGCAAACAGTATGCGCAGCCGGTGCAGCGCACGCGGTTCGCATCCGTGATAGAGGAGCGCGCCTTGTCGAACACCGCCATATCGACGGCGGTGAGATGACCCGGTTCGGCGCTGAGTGTTGCGTCGATGTTGTCATTGAGCTGATCCA
>JAITDK010000214.1 GCA_031282605.1 Oscillospiraceae bacterium | reverse complement strand
AAGACGGCTGATCTCTAAGACGGTTCTCTACACGCTGCTCTCAGTGTGGGCGTTGATTCAGGTTTTCCCGCTGTACTGGATGTTCGTGTTTTCCTTGAAAACTAACCAGGAGATTTTCGGGAACAACTCCATCGGCTTGCCAGTCCATTGGATGTGGAGCAACTACGCCGACGTGATCCAAAACGCCCACATGGCGACCTATTTCCTGAACAGCGTGATCGTCACCACAGCGACGATCGGTTTCGTCTCCGCGATTGGGCTGATGGCTACATATGCGCTGACCCGCATGGTATGGCGCGGTCGGGAGATTGTTCGCAGCTTCCTGATGCTGGGACTGGCGATTCCGATACACGCCGCATTGCTGCCGGTTTTCCTGATGCTGCGTGATTTGAAGCTGCTCAATACCCACTGGGCGTTGATCCTGCCCTACGCCGCATTTTCGCTTTCCATGGCCATACTCGTTTTCGGAGGATTCATGACGTCGCTGCCCAGGGAACTGGAGGAGGCCGCGTGCATCGACGGATGTGGCGTTTACGGTATATTCCTTCGGATTATCAGCCCGCTGATGGCTCCCGCCGTATCGGTCGTCGCGATCTTCACGTTCCTGCAAGCGTGGAACGAACTGCTGTTCGCCAGCACCTACGCCACGCGTTGGCAGTACCGAACCATCACCGTCGGCATCATGGAACTATCCGGCCAGTATCGGACGGAATGGGGACCCATCGGAGCCGGCCTCGCGATCGCCACGCTGCCTACGTTGATCCTGTACATATTCTTGAGCGAAAAGGTTCAAAAGAGCTTGGTCATCGGCGCGGTGAAAGGGTAGGGTGTGTTCGGAAAATTACACAGTGGGGATTAAGGTGGATTTTTCGTCCCCAAAAGGAGCGCCGGGGGCGGGTTGGAGGTCCGCTGATCGGGACGGCGATACAGTGGGGGTGAAACAGACGTCCCAAGACCGTTGCGGAGTTTTTAGGATACGTCCTAGTTGGATTGTTTCCATCAATAAGGAGATTTAACAAGGATGTTTGCCTTGACGCGTCATAGGGGATCCATCCACTTCAAGATACTGTTTATTTTTTCGCTGACGCTGTGCGTGTACCTTTTTGGGACGATGTTTGTATACCAGCGCATGCTTGACAGGGCGACGCGGGATCAGGCCGCGCAAGGCGCGCGGCAATCCATGGAGATGCTGATATCCGGCATTGATTCCGAAGTGGAGAGCGCGCGGTATATCTCCAACAGTCTATTGCTCAACTCCGATATACTGCGCTGGCTGAGGACGCCGCGTGAAACAAGGACGGCGGAAGTCACCCAAAGCGCGAACAAAGCCTTGATTCAAACATACGCCATTTATCCGTATATCGAATCGATATTCTTATATGATAATGACAGCGTATGCATCAACGCCACAAACCATCTTACATACAGTTTGGTGACCCGTATCACGGAAACACCCTGGTTTGAACGCGCCGTTCAACTAGACGGCGGATCCTATCTATCCATAAATGCGGAAGGCACGCTGCTATCCACATCCGGACAAAACAATATATCGTTGATCCGCCGTATACTGGATGTAGACAGCATGAAGCCGACGGGCTTTTTGATCCTGAACTTCAACGAGCGATTCATCACGAGCATAACAAACGGCGCGAGCCGGAAATACGATGTCCAATTTTACCTGTATGACGAGAACAGTGAAAGCATCATCCGCAACCAACGGTTTTCACTTGCGGATCTGAACATGGCGGACGACTCCGATATCCAATGGATCGACGGAGAACGCATGTTCCTCTACCGCGTCCAGTTTCCGCAGTATGCGTGGACGGTGGTCAGCGCGGTGCCGTTCAGCGCGCAAAGTATGGCGCCGTTCGCCGCGCAGATGTTTTTCCTGCCGCTGCTGGCGGCGGTCGGCATGTATGTATTTGTTTCGCTGTATATCGCACAGTTGATCACGCGGCCGATCCGAAAGTTGACGGACTCGATGCGCAGTGCGCGCGGCGGTAAATTCGAGCCTGTGGCGCCCAATGGGCGCAAAGACGAGTTCGGCGAACTGGAAGAGAACTATAACATCATGATTAACGCCTTGAACGATATGATCAAGCAGCGCATGGTGATGGAACAGGATCGCAGGCGTTATGAACTGCTGATCATTACGGAGCAGTTTAAACCGCATTTCCTGTATAATACGCTGGATTCCATATCCTACCTCATCCATTCAGGTGAAAACGCGCAGGCGTATAACGCCGTAATCACGTTGAGTCGTTACTACAACTCCAGCCTGATGAAAGGCGCAGCCATGGTTCCCCTGCGCAGCGAGATTGACATGATCCAGAGTTATCTTTCATTACAGAAATTGCGGTACGCAGACATGATCACCGACACGTACGAGATTACGCAGGAGGCCGGTGAAACATTGGTTCTGCGGAACATACTCCAGCCGCTGGTCGAAAACAGCATCTACCACGGGATTAAGCCCAGCGGGGAACCGGGGCGCATCCCGATATCCGCCAGAATCGCCGGGGACATGCTGTTGATTTCCGTGCGAGCCGATGGCATCGGCATGACGCTGGAGCCGGTGAATGAATAGGACGTGGAGAGCCTGGTGCAAAACGCGTCCAGCTTTGGGCTGCGCGGCATGGTGAGCAGACTGCGGCTATTCTATAATCGGCAGGATGTGTGCCGGGTGACGAGTCGTCTTTACGAAGGGACGACGGTGATACTGACTCTGCCTCGCGGCGTGAAGGAGAATGAACTGGATGCAACGTGAACGTTTGTTGAAACTGCTGATCGTCGAGGACGAGGCCAATACGCGCGGTCTCCTTCGAATGATCATCGATTGGTCGACGCTGGGCGTCGAGGTAATCGGCGAAGCCGCGACTGGCGCGGAGGCCTTGGACATGATGGAGGAAACGCCGCCGGATATCGTGCTGACAGATATTGAGATGCCCTATATGAACGGCCTCGTGCTGTGTAAGCGGATTCACGAGTCCCATAGGGATACGGCGGTGGTGATACTGACCGCGCACGACCGCTTCGCGTATACGCAGGAGGCTTTACGGCATGGAGCGAGCCATTACGTGCTGAAACCGCTGGACAAGTCGCGGCTGGAGCAGGCGATATCCGAGGTCGTATGCAAGATCCGCGAACAGCGTAAACTACTTAGCAAAATGGAACTGACATACAACTATATCCGGCGGCACAGTCCGTTTTTCAGGGACAGGATGCTGATGGAGCTAATCACAAAAGGAAGCTCAAAGGATTTGATCGAGACGCTTGACGCTGTTGGCGTCCATTTCGAGCCGGACGGTCGGTGCTCGCTCGCGCTTCTTGGCATTGCGGACAGTGGTTCCGGCGGTGCGGCGGAAAAGTATATGCTTTTGAGGAACATCCGCGCGTATATCGAGGAAAACTATGCGGCGTCGGAGAGCCTGTTTGTGCTTGATGACGGATTGGATCGGATGGTTTTGCTGACGTGTTCGCCGCAGGCGGATCTGGCCGGGTTGTGCACCCAAACCTCCCATTCTGCGGAGGATGAAACGCGGTCAAGGATGCGGTACAGCGTCGGCGATCCTTGCGATTCGCCATCCGAATTGGCGGTTGCCTATCGGCGTACACGCGACATGCTGCGCTTGGAGATCATCGCGGCCGAAAGCATATTCCAACACGACGCCGCGCCATCCGACGGGCGGACGCTGGATGAACAAACGCGTGATCTGCTGCTCTTTATAAAAAGCGGCTTATCGGATCGGGCGGCGTCCCTGGCAAATAATCTCATCCAACAATGCGCAGCCCAATATGGCGGCAGCCTGGACGCCATCAAGATGTACGCGATTGGTTTCCTTTCCCGCGCGCTGGACACGCTGACCGACATTGGGGTTTCCTGGATGGGGCTGATCACGCTGGCAGCGCCATATTCCGCGCGCATCGCGAAGGCGGATGTTTTTTCGGAGGTGGAGAAGCTGTTCGCCGAACTTACGCTTGCCTTATCGGATTTGGCGGATAAGCGCCGCAAACAAAGTGTCAGCGAAACCATACTGCGTGTTGTGAAGTACATCGAAACGGAGTACAGCAATACGGATCTTTCACTGAAGTTCACCGCTGACAAGCATAGGGTCAACGCCTCATACCTCAGCCGTTCCTTCAAGGCGTACACCGGTAAGCCTTTCTCCGAATACCTCGTCGAGTTCCGCATACGGAAGGCGTGCGAAATCCTGCGCCGCGAGGAAATGAAGGCGTACCAATTAGCGCAGCTGGTCGGGATCCCCGATCCGAACTATTTTGTTAAGTGCTTTAAGAAAATCATGGGGATGAGTTTTCAGCAATTCAAAGCGTCTGAAAAATGACGTTCTTCGGCGCGGCGTTGGCGTATTGACTGTCTACAATACGCCTCGCGTGTGTATGGTAATCATCTTCCATATTATTCGTCATATTTATACATTGGTTTCCATGAAAATTTAGATAGAATAGAGTCAACGATGCAACTCGGCGATCCGGTGTTGCGGTCATGAAAGGAGAAACGATTCATGCGCAAAACACTCACGATGGCACTGGCGGTTCTCATGCTCTTTTCACTTTCCTCGGCGGCGTTTGCGGAAACGGAGTCTTATGACTACGTCGCTTTGTACAAAGCGATACGCGACGCTCACATCCATCAGGCGGCGTACGAGCTTGATCCGATGTACGATTTGATCGAACTATTCTTCAACAGCTTCGACAAAGTCGGCACCGTGAATCAAGCGTTGGCAGCCATTGAGAATCCCGACGAGGCGACGCTCGCGAAACTGGAAGCCCTACGCGAGGCCTATGAATCCCTGACAAAGATTCATGAATACGATGAAGTGTGCTTTGACATTTGGGAAGGCCATGACGTACTGCCGCTTCCCGGGACGTTGAAGAACACCTGGGAAACGGAACTGGGATTCCTCGCGGACGACCCGGATTTCCGCCCGTTCCTGAATGATTTCCGGCTGGCGGATCCCAGCGCGGCGAAGGGCACGCTGCTTGTTGTGGATTCCGTGCGCGGCAGCAACAATGAGAACATGGATTACATCAAGACGTTCAACGCCTTCGGGTATAACGTCCTGACGTTGGAAGGGCGTTTCGATCTACTGGAGGAAGGCGGACGGTACGCGCTGCTTGCGCTGGACTGCCAGCGGGCGATTCGCTATATCAAGGCGCATAGCGAAGAACTGGGCATTGATCCGAACCGGTTGATCGCGGTAGGCGGCAGTAAGGGCAACATCGTTCATAAGGTCGCCTACAACTACTTCGATCTTTCTCCCGCCGAAACCGTCGTCGAATTGGGTCTGACGCTCGAGGGTTATGAGCCGGACGCGGTGGACGCGTATCCCGCCGATATCCAGGTTTCGATATTCAGCTATGGCTCCAGCAACCTGCTCAACGCCACGCTGGATAACGTAGCCGTTCAGGAATCCCGGATTTACTCCCAGGAAAACTATGAGGCAGGGCATAAGTTCCAGGACGTCTTCGTCATCTGCGGCAACCTGGACGGAGACGCCGCTCGTTTCCCGATCGTAATCAAAGGCCTGGTGGACTATAACAACCTGCCGGATAAGTTGTATCGGGTTAACTATGAAGTACATCTGATCAACAATGTCGGTCACGGCATCGGCGGTGGGCTGGTGTTTGAAAACTATGGTAAGATTTGGCCGGAAGCGGAAGCGTTCATCAGTGCTTGCCTGAACGACGGCGAATAACCCGAGTAACGATTCGCGAAACCGTGGGACGAAGGTCGCAAACGGGAGCGGGGCGAGAAGGCGAAGGCATATCCTATCAGCTTCAATATGCCGCGTCGGTTGAGGCGCTATCCCACGCAATTGTCCAGCGGCGAGCATCAAAGCGTGACCATCGCCAGGGTCTTGATTGCGGAACCTAAGTTGATCCCGGCGGATGAACCTACCGGCAACTTGGATGAAAAGAACGGAAACGAAATCGCGCAGTTGTGCCGGACGATCATCGCCGTGGGAGTGGTTCTCGTATTGATCAAGCACAATGAAGCGTTGACGAAGGACGCGGATCGAGCGCCGCGGATGCGGGACGGTCGGATCGAAACCTCTTTATAATGGTACAAAAGCGGGATCGGTTCGACAACGCTCAAAACCGCCTTGGTCATTGGCGTATTCCATTGAAAACGCTCCGCCGAGAAATCCGGCGGAGCGTTTCAACCTTTCTGTTACATTTTCATACAATCGTCAGCACGCGTTCGACGGCAGGACGGTCAAACGAACCGCCCCCGGCATGTCGCCCAAACGGACGGCGTTCCGTTCGTCTCCGTTCAATACCCGCTCCGCTTGCCAGTTTCCATCCTCCGTGAAGTCCCCCGCTTCGAATCGCCCGAGCATCACCCGCTCGCCGCTGTTGCGTTTGGGGAGCGGCGTAACCGTGATCCGGCATCCAATGAGGATGAAATCATTATCATTGACTTCTATCACGAAGCCCGCCGAGCCAGGTTTGCCGCGTTCGTCGTCCGGATAGGCGATGGAAAGATCGCACGCGGATAGAGACAGTACGACGCCGAGATCATTGTTGGAACGTTTGATGAACGCATGCGTGTGGTTGCGGTGTTTCAGCGACATCGGGAAAACGCCCCGAAGGACGCGGTACGCGGCGGCGAGATACGGCGCGGTTTCGGCGCAATCGACGCCTGGATCGTCCGGTATGGATGCTAGCGGGCCGCCGTCGCCGCCCGACACGCGCACAACGGCGTCAATGGCGAACGGCGAGAACAGGATCGCGCGATGCCGCCCGAAGGCGTAGAGCGCGTTAGAGGCGGACACGGGATCGCGTCGTGCTTCCGAGATGAACAACGGGCCGTGCGCGGCGTATTGGGAGCATACCCCGGCGAAATCAGGCACGTATATATCCGGCGTGAACAGATCGATAGCGGGCGCGCCCACCTTCCAAATGGGAATCATGCGGTGCGTCGGACACCCGGACGGATGGACGCCTGGCCGTTCAGGGAATTGCTCCAACCAGGCGTTTACATACAGGGGCAGCGGATAGACGGCCTTCCCCGCCGACGCGATGCGCTGCACGGCCTGCGCGTAATGCCAGGCCATGAAAGCCTCGGGCGCGTCCTCGCCGAACGCCTCGCTCCACGTCCCCGACCTTTTCGCCAAAGGGATCAGCGCGTCGGGGATCGCCTGCGCGAAGGCGCGGTTTGCATCGTCAGAGAAATCGCGCTCCGCGCCCAGCACGCCAATCTCGTTTTCGACCTGGACGACGATAACCGTATGATCGTCGCGATCCACGTCGCGGAGATAGGCGAGCAGGCGCGTAAACGCGCGGGCGTCCGCGTCCACTGCCTCGCGGCAGAACGGAGTGATCGTCGCGCTGACCAACCCGCCCGCCAGACGGACGCGCGTGAAACGCCGCACATCCCGCTTCGCCCATTCAGGGGTATACCAGCTTTCGCCATTCTTCCATAAACCTAGCCAAAGCAGCACAAGCCGCACGCCTTCGCGCCGCGCTTGTGACAATAAATCGCCGACCAACGAGAAATCAAACGCGCCCTCCGTCGGCTCGATCGTCTCCCACGCGACGGGCAGTATTACCGTATTCAGCCCTAGCGGCCGGAGCGCGGGCCATACGCGCCGTTCCATGTAGGAAGCGCTCGAAGAGCTGGAGTTATGCACTTGACCCGCTAGCCCGATGAACGGCTTGCCCTCCACGTACAGGACGCCGAAACCCTCCGCGTCCTTCTCGATATAAGGGATTCCCTTAAAGTCCGGATTCATTGAACCGCCTCCATTACAAGATGGAATGATTGAATCGTCAATTCTAACTCATTATACCCCAAAAGGCGGCCGTTCAGGCCGCCTCCTGGCGATGCGCGTGATGGCTTGCCGCATGGGCGCGTGTTACTTCTGCGACGCCAAATGCGCGTCGATTTGCTTCTGCAGCTCGGCTTGTATGACCTTCATGGCGTCGTAGGCTTCCGCTTTGACCTTGGCGAGCGTTTCATCGGGATCGACGACGCCATGCCCGACCGCCGACATATACTTCGCTTCCACGTCGTTGAAGATGGCCAGTTCCGTGGCGATTTCATCCGATTTGAAGTTGAAGAACGAGAGCTTGCTGCGCTCCCAGTGTTCCGCTTCGCGGAAATACATCTGGATGGCGACTTCATCATCCGTCATGCGTGAATCGAAGCGGTCCTGCACCGGGTTCAGCACCCAGACGTAGGAGAAGTTCGGGTACGTGTTGGAGAGCGGCGTGTACTTCTTGTCGCCAACCTTCTCATAGTTGACGCCTTCGATGCCGTACGCGAACAGGTCGTAGATGTCTTGAGTGGAGTTCGACCAATCAAGGAACTGAATGGAGCGTTCCTTGTTTTTCGCGATCTTGGGAATGCACAGGAAGTTGTACACCTTAAAGTCCGATATATTGATGCCGTCGCCCATCGACCATTCGAGGAACGCTTCTACTTCCGCGTTCGGGGCGTTGACCTTTATGTTCTCCCGCTCCGACGGCTCCACGGTGACGCTGTTGGAAACGTACGACGCCACTTTGCCCGTTTCAAACTGGGTGATGCTCGTACGGTTGTCCGCCAGTATGTCGGGGTTGATGATGCCGTCCAGGTACAGTTGACGCGCCTCGCGCCAGGCGTTCCAGATGGTGTCGTTCGGGTCGTCGAATATGTTCTTGATGACCGTGCCGTCCTTGCCTTCCGTGTAGAACAGGAATGTCATGCCCACGCCGCCCGGACTATGGTTGACGATGGTGGCCGGGTCGCTGTTGTGCTGCTCAATCCACCAACTAGACCAATTGTTGTCGGTGGCGTTCTTATCCATCGAATAAGGGACGATATCCGGATAGGCTTCCTTGACTTTGTACAGATAATCCACCAAATCCTGATGGGTTTGGATGGGCGCGATGCCCAGGGCTTCGCGCAGATCCTTGCGCAGGTGATAAGCGCGCGTGCCGCCGACGGTCGTGCCCAGCGGTATGCCGATGATCTGCCCGTCCCACGTGTTCGCCTCCCACATGGATTGCGGACGCATGGCCTTTAGGTTCGGCCCATACGTGTCGATGAAGCCGTCGAGCTGTTCGTACATGCCTTGCGAAAACATCTGATCCATGTGCAGCCACGGCGCGTCGAAGATGAGATCGACGTCCTCGCCGGACAGCAGCGCCAACTGCGTCTTGCTGCCTAGATCGCTCCAGGGCACAAACACTAGGTTAATGCTGACGTTCAGCGTGGGTTTCTCCAGCCTCTCAATCTCGGCGAGCACCGCGTCCATATCCGCGGGTCTGTCTCCGGGTACCATGATTTTCAGTTCGACCGGGGAGAGCTGTTCGGCATAGGCCGGTGTAAACCCAACCGCCATCACCATGAGCAGAACAGCCAGCGCGAGCGTACCGAGTTTTTTGAACAGGAACAAGTGGATCCCTCCCTCAGTATGATATAAAACCCGTATTTCCGGGTTGGGCGCGGTATCAGCCTTTTACGGCCCCGATGGTCAATCCCTTGACAAAGTGCTTTTGTAAAAGCGGATAGAGCAGCACGATCGGCCCGACGGTCACGCATACGGTGGCGAGTTGTACGCCGTACGTCGGAATCTGAATGGCGTAAGCCGTCCGGGAACCGGAGATAAACTGCTGCGCGTTGAGGTTGCTGATGAGCGTGCGAATCATCATTTGGAGCGGGTACAGCTTATAATCGTCGATGAACAGCAGCGCCAGGAAGTAATCATTCCAGTATTGCAGAGCGAAGAAAAGCGTCACTGTGGCGATGGAAGGCATCGCGACTGGCAGGATGATCTTAAAGAAAATGAGGGCGTCGTTGGCGCCGTCTATCGTCGCGGCTTCGTTCAGTTCATACGGAATGCCCCGATAAAAGGCGACCAGCACAAACACGAAGAACGGGTTCATCAGATAGGGCAATATCATAGCGAGCAGGCTGTCCTTCAAATGGAGCCAGTTCACCATCAGAATATAGAAGCCGACCAGCCCGGAGCCTAACAGCATCGTGAAGTACGTCATGAACGAAATCGCGTTCCCGTAACGCATCTTCTTGTTGGAGAGGGCGTAGGCGAACATGCTCGTCACGGTGACTGCGGCGCACGTGCCCAGCACGGTCACGAGTATTGAGACGCGGTAATTGGAGAAAACGCGCGTATTCTGGAAAAGGAACTGGTATGCGTACGCGCTGTATGCCTTCGGAAAGAGCGTGAATCCGTCGCGGGCGATAACCGATTCCTTCGCGAACGAGTTGATGAACATTAGCCAGAACGGCAGCAGGCACATCAGCGCGAACAGCGTCACAAAGACGTAAACGAAGGCACTGAAAGGGGCGTCCTTGCCGGCGCTTCGGATCATGCGTCGTTTGGGTCGGATATTCCGCTGAACCAGCAACCGAAACGCCTCCTTACTATGGAATCGGGTTATGGGATCCGCCACGCGGCCTGGTTTATGGTCAGAACAACCGGGCGTTCTCGTCCACCCGATGAACGATGGCGTTAAACACGACCACCACGATCAGCCCCATAACCGACTGGTATAGGACGACCGCCGAGGACATGCTGAAATTCGCGAGGTTGCGCAAGGCCCTATAGGAGTAGGTATCAATGACGTCCGTTGTGGCAAGCAGCGGCGTGTTGTCGCCGACGACGCCGTATATCATCCCGAAATCCCCGTAGAAGATCCGACCCAGCGCGAGCAGCAGCAACACCAATATCGTCGTGCGGATCAATGGCAGCGTGATGAGGCGCATCTGCTGGAAGCGCGTCGCGCCGTCGATTACCGCGCTTTCATAATACTCCCCGGAAATGCCGGCGATGGCTGCCAGAAGGATCACCGAGTTATATCCGGCGCTCTTCCACAGGTTGATAATCGTGAGTATGGCGGGCCAGTACTGCGGACTGCTGTACCACGAGATAGGCGCGTGTCCCAGGGTGGCGAGCATGCGGTTGATCGTCCCGTCCTTCGTGTTGAGCATGGCGTATACGATGAAACTAACCACCATCCACGACACGAAGTAAGGTAGAAAGATGACGGACTGCACGACTTTTTTGTATGCCGCGCGGCGTATCTCGTTGAGCAGCAGCGAGACGACGATGGCGGCGCCCAATCCGGCTATGATGAACAGTGCGTTCAAGAACAGCGTGTTCCGCGTCACGGGCAGCCAGTTTACGCCGCCGAAGAAAAAGCGGAAATTCTTGAACCCGACCCACGGGCTGCCCCATATCCCCTTGTTGATCCGGTAATCCTTGAAGGCGAGCATGTGCCCCGTCATGGGCAAATAGGAGAATACGACGAGGAATATGATGCCCGGCAAGGCAAGCAGGTATAGCCACGCATTTTTCCGGATGTCCCGAAAAAGTCCCATACCTTCGCCGCCTTTCACCCAAAGATAAACAAAAAATAAACCGTTTGCACATCGAATATAGCATGTGCATGGCGAGTTCGTATACTCCTCATTTGCGAAACGCGGTTTTCATTTACGCAGCGGCGGGTTTCGATATGGGAAGGGAGGTTCTGGACTCCGTTTTATCACGTCGAATGCGGCGGTTGACGTTCCGCGCGCTCCTGTCGGTACGCCTGCCTGTACTGGCTGGGCGTCAAGCCTGTGCGCTTTTTAAAGGCGGTGAAGAAGTGGCTTTTGCTGATGAATCCGCAGTCCGCGATCAATTCGGACGCAGGCAGATCGGTTGTGATGAGCAGACGCATGGCGGTCTCCACGCGCCGCTTGAGGATGTAGTCGGACGGCGTCTCGTTGAGCGCCTCTTTTATGACTTGCCCGACTGTGCGCACGGACAGGGAGACGTGCTCCGCGATGTCCGCCTGAGACATGTTCGGGTTACTCAAGTTGTTTTCGATGTATTCCACGATATCCAGCGCCGTTTCCGATCGTTTATTGGTTTTGCGCCTTGATTGCACGCCTTGCGCAATTGCGGCGATCTGCCCGCGAAGCCAGTTTGCCGCGCTCTCCATGGAATCAAACGCATCCAATTGACCCTGCACGCCGCCCGCGTCCATTGGCTCGACAAACCCGCTAAACGCCGTGAAGAGGGTATACACGCACAGCGTCAGATAAAATTTGCAGTTGGTGTACGTCATTTGGCGGAGAGGATCGGTGAAGGCGTCGAACAGTAGGAGGGCGGCTTCGGCGTTGCCGGCGCGGAGGCAGGCCGTCAGCTTATCCAGGAGCGTGTCGTCCGGCAAAACGCGCGTGGCGCGCATACAAGCCTCGAAATCCACCTCGTCGTACACACGGTTTTCGCCCCAGATAAATTTTAACATGCTGAGTTCATAAATATTCTCGCTGGCCCGGCGCAGATCCTCGTCCAATCGCTGGAAGGGTCCGATGGCCAAGGCGAAGCGGGCGTTTGACGCCTCGAACGCGCATTCCTGCGCCTGCGCCAACACGCGTTTGGGCGTATCGTCGGCGGGCGCCGCGCATCCGATGATGAGCACGATATTGTCGGCACCCATGTCGACGGCTTCGGCGGGAAAACCGGCGGTCGCGAACGCCTGCCGCACCGCCTCGCACGCCGCTTGTTTCTTCTGTTTGAGCGCCATAAAATCCCACTCCGCGCGTACACGTTGATACGCCTCCATGCGCATCACCCCCACGCGGAGACCGGGCAAGGCGAGGAGATTCGCATCGATGAACTGCCTGTTGGAGGCGGTCAAGCGTCCCTGCTGAATCCATTGTCGGACGGCGTCGGCGCGCAGCACATCTTTCTGCTCGGTGATGGATTTATCCAGCAGGCTGATTCTGCCCTGTAGGGCATCGATGCCCTTTTCAATCAGCGCGTATTCGCCAAAGGGCGCCGTCACGTCCCCCGGTTGGGGTACAATGCCGACGACTTTGCTGGCCAAATCGCCCAGCGGCTTGAGCGATCGCTTGGCGTTCCAGCTTTGCGCGGCGACCAGCAACACAAGCAGCCCCAACAGCGCAGCTGCGACGCGGTTTCGGAACGTATCCGACTTATGGCTGATTTCGTCCATCCGCCACATCCGGTAGAACGTCCAGCCCTGATAGGGGATCGAGTCATAGTGTACCAGCCACTCCCGATTCATCAGGCGCGCCCGGAAAGAGCCGCTCGTCGCGTCCGGATCTTTCATGGCTGTTAGCGTGGCGGCGACGTCGGAATCCGTCCGCTCGGGCAGCGTCGTTTCGCCGCATAGGACGATCATCACGCCGGGATCGTCGCTCGCGAGGAAGCTCGCCTCAAACGCTTTCACATCCAGCGTCAGCACGACATAGCCGGTGAACGTCTGCCGGGAGGGCGTGGAGGGCACGACCATCGTTAATTTGCGTTCGCCCTTCCAATCGCGCTGGGAGAGCGTCAGGTATTGGCTTTGGCCGATCAAATCCTCGACGGCGTCCACGCCGAACGCGTCGAACGAATGCAGGCCGGAGCCGGTTTCGTATATCTGCGCCTTTTTCCGATTAATCAGGTAGGCGTCCTGTATGTACACTTCGCCGGACAGCAGGCGCGTCAGCCGCTCCACGGCGCTGATATACTGAATCGGATCGTCCTTGTCCGATACGATCCACGCGTGAATCTCCGGATCGTCGTACATAGCGATGGCGTTCACCCGCAGTTTTTCCAGCATATAGGAAACGCTGCCGACGGTGTGGCGAACCTCCTGCCCGTTTACTTTGGACACTTCGTCCACCGCGTAGCGGGAGAAAAGCGAGGAGAGCAAAATGGCGCTCATCGCGACGATAGCGATAGAGGCGATGGCCATCCATAGCATGGCGCGCAGATACGCCGAACCAAACGCGCGCCGGGAACGCGGGCGTGCATGAAAAAACCTACGCACAGATTGGGACGTATTTTTCGTCCGAATCCCTGCCGCGGTCTTTTTCGGATACGCTTTCAAACGAATGCCGCGCAAACCATCCACCCTCGCCGTGTAAATGTCCGGACCCGCTTCGACCCCGCCAATCAATAGACGGTCAATACAGGGAAAACCCGTCGGTACAGGCGCGCGGTTTCATTTCAGAAGTTTCTTCCAAGCATTTCAGGCTTTGAAGAGCGCGACGCCAATTTGGACGGTATTCGATTCACTTTCAGAGACGGTGTAGCAGATTGGAGGAAAAGCGGGAACGCAGGATAGAACCTGAATTCTGTATTTGGGGAAAACTGTTCTTTGAATGAATAGTGCAGCGGGGTTGCGCTATTCATCATGATGGCAGTAAGCTTTACGGCAAATCGGTCGATACGTGGTTCGAATCAAGGTGTGAATACTCATACACAGATTTTAAGAATATACTTACCGCTATACAATGAAACGATATAGGAGACCTAAATACAGCCTCCTATATCGAATCCGAGGTATTGCAGATTATGGCAGGGGAGACGCGACTCGAACACGCAACCTGCGGTTTTGGAGACCGCTGCTCTACCATTGAGCCACTCCCCTAAGACTCGCACATTATACCATTTCCGACGAGGCTTGTCAAGCCACGCAAGTGGATTCCCAGCAATTCCAAATTTGAGATTCTTGAGGCTTTTTTGTGCCTCTACAATCGATTTTCGGACGGCTTTAGGTCAAAAACCTCGTCTCGCCCGGAGAAAACCGTCCACAGACGATCGAATCGTGTCGAAAAATTCTAAATTTGGAATTGCTGTTGTCTCCTTCAGGGTCATTTCACAGGATGTTACGGAATCCGATAAGTCGTCGTGATTTCATGAAAACTTGAGTATAGGTGACTTATATATCACGCTTTGATGAGCCTTTTTCGACAAAGCATGAACATAACGTCGGATATTATTCGAAACGGTAGAGCATATTTGAATAATATACATTGATTGGCGACTTAATAAATTCGTAATATTCTGTGAAATGACCGTGTTTGAAGATTGAGGTCAGTCAACACGAACTTCAATTAGGAAATATGAAGAAAGAGTGACGAAGGACGCAGATAGTTAATAAAGGGTATTTTAAATATCAAGACACACAGTGAGCAGTTCTCGCATATAATGATATGGGAGAATGCGCTCCCGAAAAAAAGAAAAGAGTGTGGCTATGGATAATAACGTTAATAGCACCATAAGTCCGGTAGAATTCAACAAAAAATTCTCTGAATTTTTGAAAGCAAACGATAATTTAGAATTAGTTGAAGCTTATCCGGTGGAGATAACGGAAACGGGAACACCTGGCCAGAAGGGATTCACAAGGAATTATAGTTTTAGTGTTGGCACCTCGGGAGGCGATTATCATCAATTCATGTTCGATGATAATTGGTCCGAGGAAGATACTGTAACAGTAACGTTCTATTCATCGCAGGCTCCAACATCTATATGGGTATGGGGAGGAGCATATAGGAAAACAGACAATCAATTTGTGTCTCTTGAGGCACGCAGTCTTTCACTTGGCGCAAATACAGTCTATATCTTGCCAGCAGGAGGCAATTGCACGTTCGGACTTGCTGCAAAATCTGGAAACGCAACAACTGGGAACATCACAGTTCGCGTAAAACTTGAGGGCTAAATCCTCTATCACTGATTTTCAGATTCCTATTCGCTTTGCAACGCATTAAGCTATAGCTAATATCACTTTGGGAACAAGAGCAATGGTCGCTATGTTATTAGCGGCCATTGTTCTTGTTCCCAAATCTTAATCATAATGCACTACGATCACTGTATCTCCGTACAGATTATAAAGATGATCTGCTAATTTGATATATGACATTGTTTCTATCAATTCATATGGATTTCCTCCAACGTCGAAAGGCGGCAAATGATCATTAGTAACAATTGATTTATCGGTTACATGGCCGATCAATATTCCTCTTGGGAAGTATTCGTCTCCTAGTGTATAAACAGTCTCGCCAATATAAGCTGGATCTAACATAGGCATACAATACCAATAGCTGCCATTATAATCTTTTTGCACATAATCCACATACCCTGAATAGTGCGTAAGGCGTATATCTTCATCGCCGCCATACTGTGAAAAAAGGCCAAATTGCATTGCTTCACTAACTACGTCTATAGGTAAAACAACAGCTTGATCATCAGAAACAACTTTGATAATACCCACCAATCCTTCTTTTGACATAACAATATCATCCAGCATAACACCATCTTCTGACCCTTTATCTATTCTAACCGCATCCAAGTTCCAGAGTCGCCTCGGAGATGAAGTATTGCTTACGTCAAAGACTTCAGCTAGAATGAACTCTCGATTCTCAAATTGAGGGTATTGCGAAGCCTCAATCACATGATCCCAAACCACAAGGTCTTCCTCAGTTTGTCCAGCTAAGCAAACTGCGCGCATTGAAGACAGCAATAGAAGAGCTAGAAACAACGTACGAATTACTCGAATACACATAGAGCGTCAACCTCCATAGAACATTTAGTGATCATAGGCAGTATACAGCAGTTTAGTGTATGTGTCAAGTGGCGCAGAAGGAAACCCGCGCTTGAACAATCCCCAACTTATGAGTAGAATAGTTCCATGGAAGCATCAGCGAATCCAACCAATACTAAGCGCGCCGACTCGCCGCGCCTGATGGCGGCGGACGGTCTTCGCGCGCTTTGCGTACTGATAATAGCGTTATACCATTTCTGGCAGCAGTCGTGGCTGGAATTAAGCTTCAATATCGGCGCGCGGACGTTCACGCTGCTGCCGCTGCTGCGCGCAGGGTACATATTTGTCGATTTAATGCTGATGCTCAGCGGGTTTTTGCTGTACCTGCCGTACGCGCGTGCGAAACTGGACGGATCGCCATGTCCTTCGACAAAAGAGTTCTTCGCGAAACGCGCCGCGCGAATACTGCCAGGGTATCTGCTGGGCGTGTTTGCCCCGCTGCTGTTTTTCGCGATACCCGGCGGCGAGTATCACGGCGCGCTAGATATAGCGGGCGACCTGGCGCCGTATCTGACGTTTACGCAGACGTGGTTCCCGCAGACGTATCAGCACTCGCGGCTGAACGCTGTGCTGTGGACGGTCGGGATCGAGGCGCAGGCGTACATGCTGTTCCCGCTCGCGGCCAAGGCGTTCGATAGGCGGCCTGTCGTGTCGTATACGATTATGACCGCGATAGGCTGGACATACCGCCTGACGATATGGCGCGCGATCCCCGACTTGACGCTATGGGTGAACCAGCTGCCGTCGTTCGTCGACGTATACGCTAACGGGATGCTCGCGGCGCTGCTGTTCGCGCGCCTCCATAATAAATGGTCAACCGCATTCGAGCGCGCACTGTGCACGCTCGGCTCGTGCGCCGCGATGGTCTTAATATGGAAGATCGTCTGTCTGCAATCATCCCTATCATGGGATCGCGCAGGCCTGCATGCCGGTCAGGCCGCGCTTAGATTCCCGCTGACGGCGCTGGGCGCGGTGTGGCTGATTACGACGGAGCGGGCGTTCGCGGGGTTCAGGTTCATATTTGGGAACAAGGTGTGGCGCTGGATGTCCGGAGTGTCGTACGCATTCTATATATGGCATCAATGGCTGGCGGTAAAACTGCGCGCGGATTGGCGATTCCCGCCGTATCAGGCTGTGGAAAACCCGCAGTTCGTCGGCGAGCAGCCGTGGCAAACCCTGTACATGATCACCTGTTTTGTGGTAAGCTTAAACGCGGCGGCTATCGTCACATACCTATGGGAGCAGCCAATCGCGAACTTATTAAGGAGGAATAAACATGCCCGTTGAAATCAGCGCGCAAAACCTGGCGTCGATGAAGGAATCCTTCCGCGCCGATCCCGCGAACCGCATCCGCATGAACGCAATCATCAAGAACGGCGCCGAGGCGGCTGCGGAGGATTCGCGCGAAACAATAAACAACCCGATGGTGTTTTCGATCGAGATACCCACGGGCAAGATAACCGAGCAGAAGAAGAGCGGCCGCTGCTGGCTGTTCGCCGCGCTTAACACCCTGCGCCTGGAGGTCATGCGCAAGCTGAACCTGGAGACGTTCGAGCTAAGCCAGGCGTGGGCGATGTTTTGGGATAAACTGGAGAAATCCAATTATTTCCTGGAGAGCATACTGGAAACGCTGGACGAGGACTCCGACAGCCGCCTGATAGCGCACCTGTTGAGCGATCCGGTTCAGGACGGCGGACAGTGGGATATGTTCTGCGCGCTGGCCGAGAAGTATGGCGTCGTGCCCAAGAGCGTATACCCCGAGACATTCCACAGTTCCGACACGTCGGCCATGAACCGGCTGATTACAAACAAGTTGCGCGAGTTCGCGTGTTCGCTGCGTGAACAGCGCGCCAATGGCGCGGGCACGGACGAGCTGCACGCTCAAAAGGCCGCCATGCTGACAGAGGTATACAAGCTGCTGTGCCTGTGCGTGGGCGAACCGCCGGAACGGTTTGACTTCGAGGCGCGGGATAAGGACAAAGGGTTCCACCGCGATCTTAAGATCACGCCCAAGGAATTCTTCGATAAGTATATAGGCCGCGCGCTAGAGGATTATGTCAGCATAATCAACGCGCCGACTGCGGATAAGCCATACTATAAGACGTTTACGGTCGGATATCTGGGCAACGTCAAAGGCGGGCGGCAGGTGAAGTATCTCAATCTGCCGGTCGAGGAGCAGAAGGCGCTGGCAATCGCGCAGCTCTCGGACGACGAGCCGGTATGGTTCGGCTGCGACGTGGGCAAGCTGCTCAGCCGTACGAACGGGATAATGGGCATGCATACGTTCGATTACGAAGCGGCGCTGGGCAGCGTGTTCAATATGAATAAGGCGCAACGACTGGATTACCATCAGTCGGTGATGACGCACGCGATGGTTCTTTTGGGCGTCAACCTGATCGACGGCAAACCCAACCGCTGGAAGGTGGAGAATAGCTGGGGCAAGGATAGCGGCCAGGAAGGCTACTACATCATGACCGACGAGTGGTTCGGCGAGTACAACTACCAGGTGGTTGTGAACAAAAAATACCTATCGGAGGCGCAGCTCAAGGCCTGGGAGCAGGATCCTATCACGCTAAAGCCGTGGGATCCCATGGGTTCTCTTGCGTGAGAACCATTCATATCACCGCGTCCAGATCATATGATGTAGTGCTGGACGAGGGGTTGCTTTCGCGCGCGGGGCGGCTTACAAGCGAGGTGCTGCCGCCCCGCCGCGTTATGGTCGTATCGGATGAAACCGTGTTCGCCTTATTTGGACGGATCGTGATGGATTCGTATGAGGACGCGGGATTCGAGACCGCCGCGTTCACGTTTGAAC
>JAITDK010000189.1 GCA_031282605.1 Oscillospiraceae bacterium | reverse complement strand
CCGTTTCACCCCCCGTCGGGGGGAAGGGGGGCGTTCCCCAACGCATCGTGTCAGTTACCAGCGGTGAAATCGAAGCCCTAACTCCCGCGCCCCGCCAGTAAAAAAGCGCTATAAAGAAGCTGACAACTTACGTCATAGTGGCGGGGCGCCAGTAACTTAAAGCGTCTCCGGTTCGAAAACCGGACAGCGTCCCGCCGCAGCGGACAGCCGTGGATCACGTTACGCAAGGCACATCCCACACCGCAGACAGCGCATACTGCGGACAGTGCACGCTGCAGACACCCAAACTGCAGCAGCGCACCTCAAAACCATACAACAAAGGAGCGTATCATCATGATCCGACACGCCCTTTTGAACAGGGAGCGCTGGGACAGAGCGGCGGTAATACGCGGCGGCGAATCCACCACCTACGCCGAGCTTGCGTATCGAGCCGCCTCTATTGGCGCGAGGCTGAACCTGCGGATCGGGGCGCATGTCGCGGTGCTGCTGCCCAACTCGGCCGACTTCCTGGCTGGATTATACGGGATAATCATGGCTGGGCTGACGGCGTTTCCGATGAATGGGACGCTGACCTGTCATGAGGCATCGGCCATGCTCACTCAAGCTGACGTCGAAGCGGTTATAACGGATAGGAGTTACGCGCCGCTTTTCGCTGAGGCGGCTGTCCGTTGCGAGGTAATATACGTCGAGGATGTGCCGCCGCTGGATCGCGATGAGATCCCCTCCGCGCCGGTGGTAGATCCCGCCTCGCCGATGATACTGCTGGCCACATCCGGCACGACGGGCAAGGCGAAGATCGTCACACTCTCGGAGCGCAACATTGAGAGCTGCGTCACGGACTATCTGGAGAAAATGCCTCACGCCTCGATTGCCGGCGACATCCGGTATATACTGGGTCTGCCGTTTTCAACGGCGTACGGGATATGGATGCTCAGCACGATTATAACGGCTGGATTCACGCTCGTCCTGACGACGGAGCGTTTCACGCTGGACACGTTCTTCAGGGCGATTGAGCGGTATAAAGTCACCAACTACGAGGGCGGCGCGGTACCCGTCACGCTGATGGCGCAGAACATCGGTCGGCCGACGCGATATGACTTAAGTTCGCTGCGTTTCTGCGCGTTCGGTGGCAGCGGGGTTTCGCGCGAGGCGTTGCTGGATCTAACCCACGCGTACCCGTGGATTGAGTTCTGGATGGGGTACGGCATGACCGAGGCCTCTCCGCTTATCACCGAGGCGCGCGGCCATTTCCCCGAGGAGAAGATAGGCTCCGTCGGCGTCGCCGCGAGGGATATGGAGCTGTGGATTGAATCCGGCGGGATAAGAACCCAAGCCCCGTTCGTACAGGGCGAGGTGGTGGTCAAGGCACCAAGCGTTATGCTGGGGTATTACAAGAACGAGGCCGAGACCGCGAAGATCATACGAGACGGATGGCTGCATACGGGCGACGCGGGTTATCTGGACGAGGATGGCTATCTGTACCTATGCGGGCGGATTAAGAACATCATACTGGTGCGCGGGCTGACGGTCTATCCGGAAGAGATAGAGGCGTGCATACTCGACAGCGGGCTGGCGCGCGACTGTGTGGTATACGGAAAGCCCGACGGTTTCGGCAGCGAGAAGGTATACTCCGACGTTGTACCCCAGCATCAGTCGGTGACCGCTGAAGCGATCCGAGCATGGTGCGCGTCGCGGCTGGCGGATTATAAGCGTCCGCATCAGGTGAGCCTGACCGCCGCCGTTCGCAAGACCGTCACCGGTAAGACCGTGCGGGTATAGAAGCCGATGAATCTGATCAACTTCAAAGGGATGCAGTGTTACTACAACAGCATCGTCACGATAGCGGCGGCGCTGGGGATTGATTACACGCGCGCGTTCGGGGGGTTATGGTCGGAAATAGATTATAGATACGACCCATACCGGAAGTGGTTCGTGTCTAAATATCTGTTAAAAAATCTAGCCGAGATAGGCTGCTCCGTCTCCGATCTGCCCAGCATGACGCCGGAGAAAACCCGCGCCAGCCTGGACTCGCTAAGCGACGGCGATCTATTGGCGGTGGGTATGGACGCGTACTATGTCCCTTGGAATCCATACTTCGGGTTATTCTTCGGGCCGCATTACTTTGTCGTTGAGTATGACGGCGACGATGTGCTGGTTTGCCACGATCCTACATATGGCTATGAGGGCGAGCGGCTGACGCGCGGCCACATCATCAGGCACGCGTGCCATATGATATCCGTTCGGACATGCGCGCGTGGGGACGCTCGCCACGATGACATGACCGAGATGCGCGCCGCCGCCGAAGTAATCCCCAAGCAGAAACTGCGCCTTCTATCCTGGCTTGAACCCGCTGAAGGCAGGCGCGCACGAGCGAATACCGCGTATAAGTACGTGGAGTGCATGATCAACAACCGTTATTTGTATCACCGTTATCTGGAGTATTGCAGCCCAGAGACGCTGCCGAAATTGTCAATTTTTGACGACGGTTTCTTCGAAAACTGGATCGCCGTCAAGAACGGAATGCTCAAAGCCTCTATAATGAAGGGCAGCGTTAGATTACTGGGCGAAATTCACAAGTATCTGGACACGGTTATTGAACGTGAATTGACCGCGATTGAGGAAGGCGTCAGCGCCTTAGGGGAGATACACTGCGCGCCCTTGCTGCGCTCAATCGCGATCCCCATACCGACTTCGCCGAGGAATCCCCCTCTGCCTTCCCCGGGGGCAATTGATATTGCAATCGACCCTCGGCATTAGCGCTTGATTCCCCGGTCAAATTCGGTTACAATATACCGTGGAAGAGAGATAAGAGCAAAAGCCGAACAGGAGGAATTCAAATGGCAGTAAAAATCGGCATCAATGGTTTCGGCCGCATCGGTCGCCTGGTGTTCCAGGCCGCGCTAGAGGCGCCCGAGTTGGAGGTCGTCGCGATCAACGATCCGTTCATCGATCTGGACTATATGGCGTATATGCTCCGATACGACACGGTTCACGGACGCTTCGAGGGATCCATCCAGGTCAAGGACGGCAAGCTTATCGTCCAAGGACACCCGGTAACCGTCTACGCGTCTATGAAGCCCGAGGAGATCCCATGGAAGGAAGCGGGCGCGGAATACATAGCCGAAGCCACTGGCATATTCACCGATCAGGCGGGCGCGGGCAAACACTTCACCGGCGGCGCGAAGAAGGTCGTCATCACCGCCCCGGCCAAGGACAAGGAAACCCCGATGTTCGTCATGGGCGTCAACCACGAGACATACAAGTCCGACATGAACATCGTCTCCAACGCGAGCTGCACAACCAACTGCCTGGCACCGCTCGCCTCGGTCATCAATGACAAGTTTGGCATCTCCGACGGCCTTATGACCACCATTCACTCCACCACCGCCACTCAGAAGACCGTTGACGGTCCGTCCAAGAAGGATTGGCGCGGCGGGCGAGCGGCCTCCGGCAATATCATCCCGTCGTCGACCGGCGCGGCCAAGGCGGTGGGCGTGGTCATCCCGGAACTGAAGGGGAAGCTGACAGGCATGTCGATGCGCGTGCCGACGCTGGACGTATCCGTCGTCGACCTGACCGTCAACCTGAAGACCCCCACCACGATGGACGAGATCAAGGCCACGATGAAGGAAGCCTCCGAGTCGCCGCGCTGGAAGGGTATCATCGGATACACCGAGGACGAGGTCGTATCCAGCGACTTCATCCATGACCCGCGCACGTCGATCTTCGACGCTAAGGCCGGTATTCAGCTGACGCCAACGTTCGTGAAGCTGGTCGCGTGGTATGACAACGAGTGGGGCTATTCCAAGAAGGTCGTCGACCTGATCCAGTATATGGCCAAGACGGACGGGGTTATCTGATATCCGGCGCATGTCCTTGAATCCTCCCAGCGTTGGGAGGATTCCTTATTTAGGTTATTATAGATACTTCGTTTTGAAGTGATACAGGTTCTCCGCCGTCCAAAACCCATCCTCCCACATCATGTTCGACAACATGCCCCTGTTAACCTGCCCGGGGAGCAAGACCACGTCCGGCTCGGGTTCGATAAGCTCCCCGATCTCGCCGTCGTTTTTCATAAGGACGCTATACTGCTTGAGCATGTCCGGCGTGATGTCAAACGCGATTAGATACATGCGCCAGACCTTGGCGGGTTCGTCGTCATTACTCTATACAAGTTTCAAACCGGATGCATGATATATGCATCCCTATTTCCTCCTTCACCAAATAGACGGTTGAAACCCATAAATATTCCAAATGGAGTTTCAGGTAAAAATTTCATTGTCTTGTTGTAGCTTCCAATTATGGGAGCGTTGTGCTATCATGTTCCCATGAGCAGAATTATTGCGGTAATGAATCAGAAGGGCGGCGTCGGCAAGACGACCACCGTCGTCAACTTGGCCGCGTGCGTTGCCGCGCAGGGCAAACGGGTGCTTGCGGTCGACATGGATCCTCAAGCAAACACGACCAGCGGTCTGGGACAGTCCGCCGCCGTGGGCCGCAGCATGTATGACGCGCTGATCTCGCACGTGCCTATCGCGGATATATTGCTGTCCACACCTGTCGACACGCTGAAGCTGGCTCCCGCCGACATCCGGCTGGCCGCTGCGGAGGTCGAACTGCTATCCATCGACAAACGCGAGTTTGTTTTGAAAGAAACATTGAACGCCATAATCAGACCGTCAGTCGGCACGCCTGACAACCCATTCGAATACGTAATGATCGACTGTCCGCCGTCGCTCGGTCAGCTGACGATAAACGCGCTCACCGCCGCCGACAGCGTGCTGATCCCCATCCAGTGCGAGTATTACGCGCTAGAAGGCGTCGGTCAATTGATGCGCACAATCCAGATGGTGAGGCGCGGCCCTAACCCTTCTCTGGATGTGGAAGGCGTCGTGCTGACGATGCTCGACGGCAGAACCAACCTGGGTCTGCAGGTCGTACAGGAAGTGAAGAAGCACTTCAAGACCCAGGTCTACGCCAGTGTGATACCGCGCAACATCCGCTTGGGCGAGGCACCCAGTCACGGCATGCCTGTGCATCTGTACGACCCGCGCAGCGTCGGCGCGTCGGCGTATCAAGAGCTGGCCAAGGAATTCATAGAGCGCGCTGAACGTTCGGCGCGTTCCTGACACGATAACCATTACCGCTGGCAGCGCGAAGCGAGCCGGGATCTCCAGAATCCTGAATGGACGCTTTCCTGTATAAGCCCAAAGCCTTAATAACGCAAGCCGCAATAACGCGCAACAGGAGATTTCATTAAATGAAACCAAAGGGTTTAGGCCGCGGATTGGACGCGCTGATGTCGGAAAACGCTTCGCCAAACGTCAGCCAGATCCACGAAATTCCACTGACGGAGATCGACCCGAACCGTGAGCAGCCGCGCAAGTCGTTCGACCCGGTGACACTGCGGCAACTGGCTGATTCAATCGAACAGTCGGGGATATTGCAGCCTATCATCGTTTGCCCGATGCAAGGCCGATACCGTATCGTCGCGGGCGAGCGGCGCTGGCGCGCCGCGCGGCTGGCGGGGCTGGCGTCCATACCGGCCATAATCCGCGAGGCCGACGCTATAGGCCGCATGGAACTGGCGCTGATCGAAAACCTGCAGCGTGAGGATCTAAACCCCGTTGAGGAAGCGGCCGCTATCCGCGCGCTGATGGACGAATGCGGGCTGACTCAAGAGAGCGTTTCCCAGAGGCTGGGACGCAGCCGACCCAGCATCGCCAATCTATTGAGGATACTCGCGCTCCCGCGGCAGATACAGGAATGGGTCGCGCAAGGCGCGCTGACCGCCGGACACGCGCGCACGCTCGCGGGCGTCGAAGACGCCGCCAGGCAGATCGATTTGGCGCAGCGCGCTATAGACGAAGGCTGGTCTGTTCGCGCGCTTGAGCAAGAGACCGCTAGGAAGGAAGCGCCCCCGCCGCGTCCGGCAGCGGTGAAAACCCAGCCGCCCGAGTTCGAACGCCTGACGTCCAACGCACGCGAGGCGTTCGGTATGCGCGTTGCCATATCCGGCACGCTCAAGCGCGGACGCATCGTACTGCGCTATGACAATCCTGAGGAGTTGGATCGCTTCTACACTGTTTTGGAGGGATTGCGCGAATGAACCCGCGAGCCGCACAGATGAACAATGGCATGGACAATGGGTTCGAAGGCGTCGGGCTTGCTCCCGCCGAGGTGCTGGTGCCCGCGCCGAATATCGATATAACACGATGGGCGGTTGTGGCGTGCGACCAATTCACGTCGCAGCCGGAGTACTGGCGGGAAGCGGAGGCGTTCACCGGCGGCGCGCCTTCCGCGCTGAATATGATACTGCCCGAGGCTTACCTGAACGCGCCTGACGCGGACGACCGGACGCGCCGCATCCTTGCCCATATGCGTCAGTCAATCAAGTCAAGCGAAACAGACCATGGTTTGTTTTCATCATTCTTCGGTTTCGCGCTTGTGGAACGTCGGTTTGTTTCCGAGGACGATAGC
>JAITDK010000239.1 GCA_031282605.1 Oscillospiraceae bacterium | reverse complement strand
ACATACGACGAAGGCCCGGACGTTGGCGGTTCGTATGGACCGTACGTTCAATCAGAACGCAAAGGATCATACGCGCCCTACGCGTGGGCATTGGTGGAAAGGGGCGCGGCATACCCATGTTTCTGCACGAGAGAGCGCCTGGATCAAGCGCGAGCCGAAGCGGAACGCGAAGGGCGTACGTTCAAATACGACAAACACTGTATGTCGATCGCGAAGGATGAGGCAAGGCGTCGCGTCGAATCGGGCGAAAAGTACGTCATCCGGCAAAATACGCCGACGGATGGAGTAGCGTCGTTTGACGACGCGCTGTTTGGCCATATTGAGGTTGACACAGCGCAGCTGGACGACATGGTACTGATGAAAGCAGACGGTTTTCCGACATATAATTTCGCTAACGTGGTAGACGATCACTCAATGGGTATAACCCATGTGATGCGCGGCACGGAATACCTGTCGTCAACACCGAAATATAATCTGCTGTATGAGGCCTTCGGATGGGATAAGCCTGTATATATCCATCTTCCGCTTGTGATGGCGGATGCGACGCGCAAGCTGTCCAAACGATATGGGGATCCGTCGTTCGAGGATCTGCTGAATGAAGGATATCTGCCCGAGGCGGTGGTTAACTATATCGCGCTGTTAGGATGGAATCCGGGCGACGATCGCGAGTTTTTCACGCTAGGCGAATTGGAGCAAGCATTTTCGCTGGACGGGTTGAGCAAGTCTCCGTCTATATTCGACAAGACGAAGCTGACGTGGATGAACGGCGAGTATATCAGGCGGCTGCCGTTTGAGCGATATTATGATCTGGCTAAACCATGGCTGGAAAAGGCGTTGCCGGGTGGGGGGCGCGACCCGAAAAGATTAGCGGAATTGTTGCATGGGCGGACAGAGGCGCTGAATAGAATACCAGAGATGGCGGCGTTCATTAAGGCGATGCCGGAGTACGGGTTGGAGTTATACACGCATAAGAAGATGAAATCGGATCCGACGGTGGCCAAGGAATCTCTAGCGTTTGTGGAACCGATACTGCGCGGGGTCGAGGATTGGACAGAAGCCGCACTGCACGATGCACTGATGCCCGCGATAGCGGCGAGCGGTCGCAAGAACGGCGCGGTACTATGGCCGCTTCGTGTAGCAATATCGGGGCTGATGTCAACACCGGGCGGCGCGACCGAAATCGCCTACCTGCTGGGCAAGATTGAAACCCTGCGCCGCGTAACCGCAGCCAGAGAACGCCTCGCGC
Source organism: Oscillospiraceae bacterium (assembly GCA_031282605.1). GTDB lineage: Bacteria > Bacillota > Clostridia > Christensenellales > Aristaeellaceae > BNUH01. The sequence goes on along the minus strand of JAITDK010000239.1, from coordinate 3,309 downwards.
TGTAAAGCGCGGGTTTACCGCGTGTGGGATAAGGTTTTCCCCCTCTACCGCTTCGAAGGCGCCTCTCCCTATGGGTGCGGCGAAAGTTGCGGCGTTCGTCTCTCTCCTGCAAGAGAGTAGAGCGGGTTGTGTGGAGCGCGTTTAGTTGTCACGGTTGTTGACGCTGGTTAGGCTGTGGCATAGCCGCTTAGGATGCTCTCGCCTTAACCCCAGCGAAGGATACGGCCGTCTGGTACGTTATATATACAAACGACTATAAACGGAGGTAATTTCGCACGATGAGACAACAACGGCGCAAGCGTATTGTGTGGATCATACTAGCAATAATCATAGCTGCGCTGTTGTTGACGGGGTTACTGTACAATCGACCGCTGCCCGTTCGCGAATGGGTTGGCAAGGGAGTTACGCCTTCACCTACACCAACACAGCCAGCCAGCCCAACACCAACGCCGGCGCCGACTCCCAGTCATATGCCGCCGCCTACCTATACCCCCTCACCGCCGCCTACCTATACCCCTTCGCCGTCGCCGAAACCTGTCATCCCAACGCCTCAACCAGCCATGACGTTTGAAGACGTAGACTTCGTCGGCGCAGACCGATACTCCAGCCTGACCGACTTGAGAGCGTCGTTTCTCGACGCGCGCGCGAAACTAATGGCGCAAGTTGCGTTCCGTCTCGACAAGGCCATCACGCTGGACGACTTCACGTCGGCGTTAGCCGTGTTCGACGGCAGCATTGAGTACGCGTACGGCACGATGAGCGGATCAGACGACTTATGCGTGTTAGTCAGCTTCAGATATACGCCTGGGACGCGGATCGCGCACGCGTACAAAACGGGGCAATACGATATCCTGTCGGACGCTGAGTCCCGCGTTCTCAACGCTGCGCTCGAATGCCTGCAGACCCTAGGTTCAGAAGAGCTTTGGCCCGAACACCCGCTGTTGATCGAACGTAAAATACACGATTACCTCTGTGCGAACATGCGCTATTTCGACGATAAGACGAACAACTCCGGCACAGCACTGCGCGATTATCAAACCGCGATAGGCGCGTTCGACGACAAGCGCGGCAACTGTATGGCATATGCCGACGCGTTTCTGATGTTAGCGCGAATGGCGGGGTTTGAATGCGACACGATAATCGGCGAAGCGAAGAATGAGAACGGCGAGTGGATCGGCCACGCGTGGAACATGATCCGTATCGACGAGCAATGGTTGATGTGCGACGTAACATACGACGACCTTGACAGCCCGCCATTCACAAGGGGATACGCCTACTTCAATATCGATGAACTGACGATAAAACCGGATCATCGCTGGGCGCCTGAAGCGATGTACCGTCCGGTTGCGTCGGAATCGAGCGAGCGGTATGGATTCGGCAACAGTGAGTTCCCGGACTTAAAGACGGCGACTAGCGAGAGCGGTTTTCGTACGAATCTGGAATCCGCGCTATCGGCTGCTTATACCCGCGACGCGTGGTTCATGCTCGAAGGATTCAGCGTAACCATCGAGCGGATTCAGGAATGGATGCAGGATTGGGATTGGAGCAAGCCTGGCGGTTGGCTGATGATACATCAAGAACTGGGCGCGAACCAGTATTGGACTTTTCACATAATGGATTGATTATGATTGCGGAGTACTAATATGACTATAAATAAGTGGATGGGAATTGAACCGACCGAACCGATGCTAAACGCCCTATGGAGCGACGCACAGACGATAGCGCCGCAGATAACCGAATGGCGGCGCTATTTCCATAAATACCCGTCGGTCAGCGGGCAGGAAGGCCCGACGGCGCAAAAGGTGCTGGAGATACTGACGTCAATGGGCGTAGAAGCCTTGATTGTCCCCGGCCAAAATGCGGTCGTCGGCCGTATATATGGCGCTGGCGAAGGGAAGATAGCTGGACTGCGCGCTGACATGGACGCTCTGCCCATCCAAGAAACGATCGGACGCAAATACGGCTCGACAATACCGGGGGTCATGCACGCGTGCGGGCACGACGCGCATACCGCCATACTACTCGGCGTCGCGAAGCTATTGATGAATAGGCGCGATTCATTCTGCGGCGAAGCGCGGCTGCTGTTCGAACCGATGGAAGAAACAGACGGCGGCGCACAGCCGATGGTCGATGCGGGACAACTCGACGGCGTCAGCGCGGTATTCGCGCTGCACATGCAACCCAGTTTACAGTTGGGGCAGTTATGGACTCGTCCCGGCGCGATGTCAGGTTCGAGCAACGAGGTTCATCTTACCATACGTGGTCGGAGCTGTCATGGCGCATACCCGGAACGCGGCGTCGACGCGATCGTTCTAGCCGCGCAAGTAATAATGGCCGCGCAGACGCTGGTCAGCCGCCGTATCTCCGCGCTGGACAGCGTGGTGCTCAGTCTGGGCATGATCAACGGAGGAAGCGCGCCGAACATACTGGCGGAAAGCGTTACGATCCGCGGGACGCTGCGCACGCTAAATGACGACACCCGCAAACGCGCGCTGATGGAGTTGGAAAGGCTGGCAAAAGGGATATGTCAGGCGCATGGCGGCGGATGCGATATTGAGGTTATACAAGGCTATCATTCGGTGGAATGCGCGCCCGAATGGGTGGAGCGGCTGAATGAGCTTGCGGGAACCATAGGCGTCGAGCCACTTGTTAAGCCAACGCCCAGCCTAGGCGTCGACAGCTTTGGGGATTTCACGGCGGTTGCGCCGGGGCTGTATTACGACCTGGGGTGTGTGACAGATGAAGACGCTGCGCAGATTCATACGCCGCTGTTCGATATTGATGAACGGTGCCTACCGATAGGAGCGTACCTGCAAGCGGGACTGGCTCTGCGGCACATCGGTTGACTGCCGATCCCACGAATCACCGCGCGAAGGTTTTGCCCTCGCGCTGCGTTGCTGTTCGTTGAATCGCTCCGCTTGACGATGCTCAATACGACGAACGCTCTTGAGCGTGTTGATCGCCAGCGTCATAGTCGAGATAGCGAATATGATCAGCAGCGTCTTTGTGATGCGATTGTCAATCCACGCCATAGCGGGATTACGTATATCCAGCACGAAAAACACTACGAACATGCTCGATAGTATCACCAAAGCGTGCGAAAGATACTTGCGAAATGTCAATGTGTCTGCACTTCCTTACGGTTCAACATATACAATATCGCTTGATGGCCGACCGCCCATATAAGGCTGGTTGACTAACTCACCCTCGAACGTCATCATAGATGACTGCCCGCCGTCCAGGTTATACGCGGCTTTACATCCCAATATTTCAAAAAACGCCGACAATTCCTTCATGTGAAGTCCCGCC
>JAITDK010000163.1 GCA_031282605.1 Oscillospiraceae bacterium | reverse complement strand
GTCAATCCCCTCCCTGCTGAGCTGTAACGAATCCCAAACTATTGACGCAACTTTTACATTAACATTACCGCACGATCTAATCAAGCATTGATTCCTTTCGTTTTACCGAGTATAATGGGAAGGCTTAATGAAGGACAAAACTGGTAATGGTAAGGAGAAGAGACATGGCGGACAAGTATGTATACCTGTTTAAAGAAGGCAACGCGGGGATGAAGAACCTGCTGGGCGGCAAGGGCGCAAACCTGGCTGAGATGACCGGATTGGGACTGCCGGTGCCGCAGGGGTTCACGATCACAACAGAGGCGTGTATCCGTTACTACAAGGACGGCCAAACCATCGCGCAGGATATATTGGATCAGGTCTACGCCGCGCTGGCTGAGACCGAGAATGTAGCGGGCAAGAAGTTTGGCGATCTGGAGAATCCGTTCCTGGTATCGGTGCGTTCAGGCGCGCGCGTATCGATGCCTGGCATGATGGATACGATCCTGAACCTTGGGTTGAACGACGTGGCCGTTCAGGGATTGGCGAAACTCACCCAGAACGAACGCTTCGCTATGGACAGTTACCGTCGCTTCATCCAAATGTTCTCGGACGTCGTAATGGAGGTCGACAAGGCAAAGTTTGAAGCCGTGCTAGACGCCGTTAAGCAGAATAAGGGAGTCAAGTACGACAAGGATCTGACCGCGGAGGATCTCAAAGGGGTCATCAAACGCTATAAGGAACTGTACGTCCGCGAGAAGGGCGAAGAATTCCCGCAAGATCCCAAGGTGCAGCTGCTTGAGGCTATCAAGGCTGTGTTCCGCTCGTGGGACAACCCGCGCGCGATATACTATCGCCGAATGAACGACATCCCAGGCGATTGGGGAACCGCCGTCAACGTGCAGTCGATGGTGTTCGGCAACATGGGCGACGACTCCGGCACGGGCGTTGCCTTCACGCGCAACCCTTCCACCGGCGAGAACAAGCTGTACGGCGAATACCTGCTCAACGCGCAGGGCGAGGACGTTGTATCCGGCGTGCGCACGCCGCAGCCCATCGCCACCCTGGGCGACGCGATGCCCGAGGTGTATAAGCAGTTCACCGACGTTGCGACCAAGCTGGAGAAGCACTTCCACGACATGCAGGACATGGAATACACGATAGAGCGCGGCAAGCTGTTCATGTTGCAGACCCGCAACGGCAAGCGTACAGCCGCCGCAGCGCTCAAGATCGCGGTCGATCTGGTAGAAGAAGGAATGCTCACGCAGACAGAAGCCGTGATGAAGGTCGAGCCGAAGCAGCTCGACGCATTGCTGCATCCGACGTTCGACCCGAAGGCCATAAAGGCGGCCAAACCCATAGCGACGGGTCTGCCCGCCTCGCCCGGCGCCGCCAGCGGCCAGATCTACTTCACGGCCAAGGAAGCCGTAGCGGCCGCCCAAGCAGGGCGGAAGGTATTGCTCGTGCGCAAGGAGACCACGCCCGAGGACATCGAGGGCATGGATCTGTCGCAGGGCATACTGACCGTATTCGGCGGCATGACCAGCCACGCCGCCGTCGTCGCGCGCGGTATGGGACGCTGCGCGGTCGTAGGCTGCGGCTCATTGCAGATCGGAGCGGACGAGAAGTCCGTCACCGTCGGCGGCGTTACGTACAAGGAAGGCGACATCCTCTCCATCGACGGTTCGACCGGCAATGTCTACGCCGGCGCGATACCGACGGTAGAGGCTCAGGTCGCGGGCGATTTCGCCAAGCTGATGGGATGGGCGGATCAGTTTCGCCGCCTGAAGGTTCGCACGAACGCCGACACCCCGCGCGACGCGGAACAGGCAGTCAAGTTCGGTGCAGAAGGTATTGGTCTGTGCCGCACTGAGCACATGTTCTTTGAAGCGGACCGCATCAGCGCGGTGCGCGAGATGATACTGGCGGGCAATGAAACCCAGCGCCGCGCGGCTCTAGCCAAGCTGCTCCCCATACAGCGCGGCGACTTCGAGGGTATCTACAAGGCGATGGGCGAACGTCCAGTAACGATCCGTTTCCTGGATCCGCCGCTGCACGAGTTCCTGCCGCAGAAGTACATGACCGACGAGATAGAGGCGATCGCCAAAGAACTGAATACCACCTCCAGCGCGATCGTCGCCAAGATCGATCAACTGCACGAGTTCAACCCGATGATGGGTCATCGCGGCTGCCGCCTGTCGATCACATTCCCGGAGATCGCCGAGATGCAGACACAGGCCGTCATCGAGGCCGCCCTGAACGTGCGCAATGAAACGGGACTTAACATCAAGCCGGAGATCATGATCCCGCTAATCGGAGACGTGAAGGAACTGGCCTTCGTCAAGAAGATAATCCTAGAAACGATAGAGAAGGTATTCGCGGCGCGGGGCGAGAAGATCGACTACATGATCGGCACGATGATTGAGATACCTCGCGCGGCGATCACGGCCGACGAGATAGCGACAGAGGCGGAGTTCTTCTCATTCGGCACGAACGATCTGACGCAGATGACGTTCGGTTTCTCCCGTGACGACGCGGGCAAGTTCCTGGACGCGTACTACGAGAAGAAGATATTCGAGTCCGATCCGTTCGCGCGGCTGGATCAGGACGGCGTGGGCAAGCTGGTAAAGACGGCGTGCAAGCTGGGTCGGGAGGTCAATCCGAAACTCAAGCTGGGCATATGCGGCGAACATGGCGGCGATCCGTCGTCGGTCGTATTCTGCCACAAGGCCGGGTTGGACTATGTGAGCTGCTCGCCGTTCCGAGTGCCAATCGCCAGACTAGCCGCCGCACAGGCAGCTATTCAGGATAAGTAAGCTGGCCTTATAGCTTGACGCTATAACAATAGGGTGGCTGTATCTGCGGATATGGCCACCCTATTGTGTTGACTGATTAATTGTTGCCTAATTAGGGCCCGTTCGAGAAATAGGAAGATTGCAGGGAAAGGAGTAGAGAACGTCATAATTTTTATATAATAACGCCAAAAGGATTTTGTGTGAACGTATCGAATTTCCTCGGAGGAGGCGATTCAAGTGGCAGAAGAAATCCATCGACATGATGCTTCCGACGCGCTGCGCGCCGCAATTATCACACGGTACGCAAAGCTGACGAAACGCTTCCTTGTATTCGTTCGTCTTTTCACGTCCGGATTTGACTGGTGTAAGGCTCGAATTTCTGGTATACTCCAGATAATAAGGTAGAGTTTATCAGCAACGGAGGTCTCAATAATTCACCCTGTGTAAAGCTAACCGTTCGTTCATCCGGAGACCCGGGACAAAGCTATATCTATCAGAATGTGCTCTTAAAAGCTGGGAACTCATATACTATCACATTCCTCGCTAAGCGAACGTCAAATGTTGATGTATGGGTTCAAGTGCACGCCCCTAATAGTGTAACACTGTATAGCCCATCTTTGATATCCCAATTGAATCCATCACGTGCCAATCGCCACTGTTTATGGAATTCACCTGTTTTAGGATAAATTAGATTGTATACGTCTGCAGAAAAAATATTCTTTATATCAGGCTCTAAGTGGTCTCCCTCACGAGGCATTACAAATTCAATTTCTTCATACTCATTCGGAGCAGGTACGCGATAAGTGATGCGGGCTATAGTAGGCCCACCTTCCCTTACCATTGGCGTAACTGTATGTTTATCAACGTCAGCGTGACTATAATATACCGAAACAATAAGATTGCTCCCTTCCCAACGCTGTTCCATGATATTTACACCAAAAATTTCATATACCGTTTCATCCCAAACATATATACCGCAGTGGGGTAATCCGGATGCACGAACAGCGTCCTCTACACACGCATATTCTTTCGCATACGCAGACGCAGACAAACTACAGAAACTTACTAAAAAAATAACAACCAGTGTAATGAATCGTGCAATCTTACATGCCATGATGCAACGCCACCATTCATGTTTATGCTATACATACATTCATTTATAAGACGAGGAAGCAGTGCGGAATATTCCGTAGCTTGATCGATTGATTTTTAAAATCAACCAATCAAAGCAGGCAAAACGGTTCCTTGCGTTCGTTCGTCTTGCCTGCATCCAGATTTGGTTGGCGCGGAGCTAGATCCTGCAGTTTTTATAGCGAATGGAATTTTTAGAGCAGATCCTAACAGATTGACCAGCGAGGCCGCCGATACGCTACCGGTTGGATTCAGCCAGCGTGCGCAGCACTTCATATTCCCGCAGGTTGCGCGCGTTCAGGTAGACGCCGCGCACCAGCAATATTCCGCCGCGCCAGTAGAGCGGCAGCAGCGGCATGTCGTTGGACATCAGAGCCTGTATGTCATACCACGCATCGCGGAACGATGTTTCATCCGGGGCGCGGCTCAGCTGCTTGAGGGATTCGCCGATATCCTTGCTGCGATAGCGCGCGTAATTGGATTCGCTCGTAGTTGACAGCAGGAATGTAGGATCAGGCACTATGCCGAAATTTATCCCGCAAAGGAACAGGTCGAAGTCGCCGCTGGCCAGCTTGGCCTTGCCATTGTCGAATATGTAGTATGTTATCTTGGCGTTAACCCCCACCTGCGCCAGCATATCCTTTATCTGGAACGCCGCGTCATGCCGCAGCGTGCTGCCCTGCTCATCGTAGTAGAACAGTCTTAATATGAGCGACTCGCCGTCCGCGTTCACCCGGAACCCGTCGGCGCCGCGCGCAGAGTATCCCAGCGCGTCAAGCATCCGGTTGGCCGCGTCAGGGTTATAGGCGTATGTCTTCGCGTCGGCGTTGTATATGCTGGATGTCGGCATCGCTATCGTGTCAGTAATGGTCACTACATTTTGATAAACCATTTGAGCGATGCGGCTGCGGTCAATCGCGTGGCTCAATGCTTGGCGCATCTCGGGCGTTTTGAGGACGGTTGCGCTGTTGTTGTACATCAACACCTCCAACTGGCGGGTGATGTAGTCTAGCGACGTGACCGTGCTGCCTATCACGCCCCTGTACCGCGTCGCCTGCAGCGAGCGCGTCATAAGCACGTCCACCTGTTCCAGCTGAAACGCGGTCAGCGCGTCCGCGTCCGTGCCGAACCACCGCGCGGTGATCATGCGGATCGCCGACGGACGCTGCCACCACGCTTCGTTCGCGATCATCAGCATCTGATTGCCCGGCTGGTAGAAGTCCACCCTGTACGGGCCTGTTCCCGGAGGGCAGTCAGCCTTCGTCTCGCCTTCGGGCAGTATGGGAAACGTCATAACATACAGCACTGGGTAGCCTGACTGCTTTGCCCTTACGCGTACGACGTATTCACTCTTGGCCTCCCAATCGCTTAGCATCGCGGCGGTTTGACTGAACATGCCGCGCCCCTCTATGGCCAGTTCGCTGATCGCGTTCAGCGTCGCGACGACGTCTCGCGCGGTCAGTTCCTTCCCGTTGTGGAACTTAACGCCCTCGCGCAGCGTGAATTCCCATACCCCGCCGCTGCCTATCTCGACCCAGCTTTCGGCCAGCATCGCTTGCGGAACCCGCCTATCGTCCAGCGATATCAGCGACTCATATACCAGACCCATTATGGATTGCGGATCCCGCTCCACACACGACAGCGGGTTCATACTGAGATCGGGTGAGCATACCATAGCGACGTTCAATTCGGAAGGTATGCCGCCGGACGCCGCCGCGCCGCGCGGCATGGCCATAGGCGCGAGCGCCAGCAACGCCAATAATAGCGTCAGTGCTCTACGCGTCCGCATCCGGCGTTTCCGGTTCAGGATAATAATGTCTCTGATATACCTCATACGCGTTCATCACCTTGCGCACATATCGATCGGTGTCCCCGAACGGAATCACCGTCAGTTCGCCATCCTGGGTGTAGTCCGGGTTGTTAAGCCATGCCTCGACCTGACCTCCGCCCGCGTGATAACCCGCCGCCACCTTGACCGGGTCGCCGTCAAACTTGCGCGTCAGATACCCCATGAACCAGCAGCCGAATCGGATGTTGGTTTCCGGATCGTACAGCGCATCCAGGCTGAACGGTTCCTTTAGCTTGCCAGCCACCCATTCCGCCGTGCCGGGCATCAGCTGCATCAAGCCTCGCGCGCCCAGGCGTGATTCCGCCTTCGGGTCGAAGCTGCTCTCATTTAATATCACTGCCGCCACCAGCGCCGGATCTAATCCTTGCGACTCCGCGCCGGCTTCGACCATATCGCGATAAACGAACGGATGCCGCGCTTCCTCCAACGCCCATTCGGCCTGACGGAGCCGTTCCGCCACCTCCGCGCGGTGGTTAGGCAGCCATATCAGCGCGAACCCAGCGCCGACGGTCAATATCAGCGCCAGAGTTATGCACAGTACAGTCCTCGACGCGCGCCGCCGCTTCCGGCGCGGCCTGACGAATGGCGTCGGATAATCATACGCGTCGTCTGGCCAAGACGCGGCGTGCCTGGGTTTATACGCCCGTGATTCTGTCAAAACAATCAGCCCCTATACCATTGTCGCCCTGTTCCATTGCCGCGCCGCCATGGCGCATATCCCCGTCCTTGAGCCTACCATCGGCAGTATTATATCCGCGAAGCGCGCCTTCTCGTGGAACGGCGTCTGGCTGGCTATCCTCGCGTTCGCCTGTTCTGCGGTTAGACGATCCCTTTTCATCAGCCGTTCGAGCTGCGTTGATACCGGACAGTACGTTAGCCATATCTCGTCGCACATGCCGTGCATACCCGCCTCAATCAGCAGCGGCGCTTCCAGCACCGCCGCGGCCGCGCCGCTCTCGCGCAAGGCGGCCAGGCGCGCGCCGCACTCGGCGATTACCAGCGGATGAACGATCG
>JAITDK010000114.1 GCA_031282605.1 Oscillospiraceae bacterium | reverse complement strand
CCACAGCTCGAGGTATGTCATGGCGTCGTCATAGTCTGCGCCCCAGGCCGACAGCGCGAAGTCATAGTCCTGAGCCTGCATGATCTCGTTGCGCGCTTTCTGTGTCATCGCGTCGATCGTAACCTCAATGCCGAGGTTCGTGCGCAGCTGATCCTGCACGAATACGGCCATCGTATCGAAGTCTGTGCCAGTCGCCGTGAGCATCGTCAGCTTTGGCTCGTAGCCCAGTTCCTCGACGCCCTTTGCCCAATATTCCTTTGCAAGTTCGGGGTCGAAGCGTGAGACGGGGCCGTTAAGCTCGCGGAATGTCTTCTCGCCGTCGCCGTAGATACCGACTGAGACTATGCCGCCGGCGGGCACCGCGCCCGTACCAAGCACGCCATACGCGAGTATGTCGCGGTCGATGGCGAAGCTGATGGCCTTGCGCAGATTCACGTTGAGCGTCGGGTGCTTCCAGTCAAACTGGATATAGTAGTTGCGGAAGTCGGAATATGTGCCGAATTCCGGGTCGGACGTGAACATCATGACGTCCGACGAGGACAGGTTGACGCGGTCGATCTCGCCCGCCTGATATGCGTTCAGCGCAGCGGAACCATCCGTGATCACACGCCAAACGACCTTGTCCAGTTTGACGGCTGAAGCGTCCCAATAATTTGGGTTGCGTTCGAGCGTGCAGCCTACCGCCAGATCGAAGTCCGTCATGACGAACGGGCCGCAATAGAGGACGTCATCCGCCGTAATCGCGTACTGATCACCCTTCGCCTTGAAGAATTCCTCATTGATCGGAAAGCAGATGGGCAGTGTGATAAGGCGGTTGAAGAACGCGACCGGCGCGCGAAGCGTTATTTCGAACGTCAGATCGTCCAGCGCCTTGACTCCCAGTTCCTCTACCGGCACTTCATCGGCCGCGTATTCTTCGCCGTTTACGATGAACATCGCGAGCACCTCGCCGTAGCCGGAATCGGGATCATGAATCGTTTCCTGCCACGCGAACCAGAAATCGTGCGCGGTAACAGGCGCGCCATTCGACCATACGAGGCCTTCGCGCAGTTTGTACGTATAAACGGTGCCATCTTCGGAGAGGGTGTAGCTTTCCGCCAACGCCAGTTCGGGATCGCCGTCCGGCGTGAGGCGGAACAGTCCCTCCGAATACGCGCCCATGACCTCGAAGATATTACCGTCGGAACATTTGATTTGATTCATCGTGCGGTATACGCGGTCGGAGTAGAGGTTGAGCACCTTTTCCTCGGCGACGGCGGCGGGGATCATCGCGGTCAGCATCACGCATGCGAGCAGAGCGGCGATCAATGAACGCTTTGCCATTGACTATTCCTCCTGTTATCGGATTTGCATAATCGCAATATGCATAATTCATTATATATTCTTGCACATTGCGTTGTCAAGAGCTTGCGAGTATAATATATTATACAATCGACGCTTCCACTATTTTCTAATCCCCTATTCCCATCCCGATAAGAATTTTCACGTAATTGCGGCGGATTTAACCGCGACGGATGCGCTAAAAAGGCTGCGGCGAAAACCGCAGCCTTTCTTTATCATGGTTTCTTTATCATGGTTTACTTATTCGCCGCCAGATATTCGTCGTACGCCTTCTGATACAGGGCTACGTAGTCGGCTGTGCCCAGGGACTTCGCCTGGTTCTGGAACGTTGCCCAGGATTCGTCGGTGACGCCGTTGACGATGAAGTTGCTGATCGATTCCTTTATGAAGGTTTCAATCTGGGTAAACAGGCGCGCGATCTCCTGCGCTTCGTCGTTGGTTGGCTTCGCCAGCTTGTACAGATAGTAGAACGACTTCGGCTCCAGCACGTTCGCGTCGGCATAGTCCTTCGCATAGCCTGCGCGCTCGATGCGGTGCGGCGGCAGCTGGAAGATGTCGAAGTAGTAGTCGCCCGGCGCAAAGAATTGGCCGTGCGTTACCGGAACTACGCTGTACAATCCGTTGTTCTCGGGGATGGAGAGTACTTCGTACTTCTTGGTCTCCTCGTTGAATCCGAGGGTCGGCTCGATCGGCGCGCCTTCATATAGCGGCCCGTTGATGGATACGAGCATCGTCTCGGTCTCCATCTGAGCGTCCAGCCAGCGCAGCGTCTCCGGGACATGCTGGTTGGCGATAGTCAGCAGCGCGCCCTGAACCGGCAGTTCCAGGATGACGGGCACCTGCACGTCAAAGCCTTCGGCCTTCGGCGGGATGATCGACACGAATTGCTCCGCGATCTCCGGCTGCAGCGCGGTGTTGATCAGGCGCAGGTAAGTGGTGTAGCCGCTCTGACCCGCGTTCATCTTTGTGCCCCATACGTTGGAATCCTGGGTGATGGACTCGGGGTCGATCAAGCCTTCTGCGTACAGGGTGTGTAGCCATTCGTTCGCCGCACGGAATCCCGGCGCGTCGCCGATGAAGTATACCTGATCCGCGGCGTCGACCGCCGCGTAGACGAAGCGGTTAAGTGGTACGCCGAACGACGCGAAGTGGGTGTAGACGCCCTGTGTCTGATGGATCAGGTCGGCCGCTATCATCGGCAGTTCATCCGCCTCGCCGTTGCCGTTCGGATCCTGTGTCTTGAACGCCCGCAGCACGTCGGTCAGTTCGTCGATCGTGGTCGGGATTTCCAGTCCCAGCTTATCCAGCCAGGTCTTGTTGATGAAGTGGTTGCCGTCATGATTGATGTTCTGCGCGGTCAGGTTGCCAATGAAGTAGCTGTGCCCGTCCGACGCCGGGATGGACGCGTTGGAATTGTTCAGCGTCAGCCGTTCCTTGTAGATAGGCATATACTGATCAACGCCCTCTTCGAGCGGGATCAATATGCCCTGCGCGACGCCGTATTCCTCGACGTCCACAGTGCCGTTAGCGCCGCCGATGATCAGATCCGGATAATCCCCGGAGGCGAACATCAGGTTCGTCTTGGTCTGCCAGTCCCCGTCCTTGATCGGCTCGAACGTGATATGCACGCCCGTTTTCGCCTCTAGCTCGGTGTAGAACCACAGGTTGTCAAAGTCTACCTGCTGGTTCTCCAGCTGATACTGCACCGCGTGCAGCGTGATCGTCTCGTCGACGATTGGGTATCCTTCCGAATTGAACGCCGCGGCCGCGAAGCTCATCGGTGCGATAAGCATCGCCGCCATAAGTAACCAGATAATGATTTTGCGCATGGATTGTCCTCCTTAATCAATTTATGATCACCCCGCAAGGGGATTGACCGCTTTATCCTTTCAGCGACCCTATCATGACGCCCTTCACAAAATACTTTTGCATAAATACATACAGCAGCACCGCCGGCGCGGTCGAGACCACTATGCAGCAATACTTAGCGACGGCTGCCTTGCGCATCGCATCGGTCATGCCCTTAGTGTCGTTAGCATAGGCGGAGAAGAACGCGTCACTGGAAGTGGACGTCGTCAGCGAGGCAAGCACCTCGCGCAGTATAGTCTGCAGAGGCAGCTTCACGCGATCTCGGATGTAGACCAGCGCGGTGAAGTAATCGTTCCATCTTGCCACACCATAATAGACACTTAACACCGCGATAATCGTCCCGGACAGCGGCAGAACTATTCTAAAAAAGTATACGAAGTGCGTCGCGCCGTCTACAACCGCCGCCTCATACAGGTCTTCCGGCAGCGTCGTCTTGATATACGTGCGCGCGACCATTAGATTCCACACCGAAACGCAGTTGATTATGACCATGATTATGCGCGTGTTATACAGACCCATGTCCTTGAGCGTGATGAAGGTCGGAATCAGCCCGCCTGTGAAGAACATAGTGAACACGATAAGGAAGTTGAACAGTCCCTTCGCCAGGAACCGTCGCGACAGTCCATACGCCGCCATCAGCGTGACTATCAGGCTCAGCGCGGAACCGGCCAGCGTGTAGAATACCGCGTTGACATATGAATTCCACAGATCGCGATGCTGGAACACCGCTTCGTATCCGATCAGCGAGAAGTCAACGGGCTTGAATAGCACGCGACCCATCATCACCGCGTCCGGATCAGACACCGACGCGATCAGTATCAGGTACAGCGGATACAGCACTATCGCCAGCACGACGATCCAGAACGCCGTATTGGCTCCGTTGAATATGCGGTCGGAACGGGTCTCGCGGATCTTAACGGCGGTACTAATTTGAGCAGTCATCTCGTTCCCTCCCGCTCAGAACAGGCTGGTCTCGCCTATGCGGCGAGAAAACCAGTTCACGGACATTATCATCACGAAATTGATCAGGTTTACGCACAGCCCGATAGCGGACGTATACGAGTACTGCGCCTTCTCCAAACCCATGCGGTACACGTATACGCCGATGATGTCGGATACGGGCGTATTCCCTGATGTTGACATCAGCAACGCCTTGTCGGTGTTGGATCCCATCAAACTGCCCGCGTTGAGGATCAGCATCATTGTGCAGATAGGCAGCAGGTGCGGTATATCCACATGCAATATCTTCTTCAGTCTAGTAGCGCCGTCGATCGTCGCGGCCTCGTATATCTCCGGGTTGAT
>JAITDK010000057.1 GCA_031282605.1 Oscillospiraceae bacterium | reverse complement strand
GAAACCAGCGCGGCTCGATCATGAAATAGGTGGACGTGTTCATCAGGTGGTTGATGATCCCGTTCGTTGGCGACAGGAACAGGTAAAGCATACCCGCCATAACCACCGTCGATATGAAGTGCGGAACATATATCGCGGTTTGCGTGAACGCCTTGAATCGCTGGTTACGAAGCTGGTTGAGCAAAATCGCCAGCAGTACGGGCAGCGGGAACCCCCATAGCAGTCCGTATAGGTTTAACACGAAAGTATTTACAAACAGCCGCCCGGCATAATACGACGTAAAGAAGTCCCGAAAGTTTTTCAGTCCCACCCAGGCGCTCCCCGTAACCCCGAATGCGGCCTTATAATTTCGGAACGCGATCTGAATGCCGTACAACGGTTTATAGTTGAAAACGAAAAAAAACGCCAGCGCGGGTAATAGCAGCACATATATCTGCCAGTCCGTCTTCAACCTAAGACCCATGCGCTTAAACATGTGATTAAGCCCATGCCTCCGATTGACATTCTGATCAGCCTGAATATCCACCCACTAATCACCTCCGTCAACTTCCTATTCACATTATACCACATAATTCCTCCATACAGAAGTGACAATTTTGTATCGAATTTTTCGCCGAACCCCGGGGCTTTGCTATGGCGGTTCGCGCGCCTCAATGACCGCGCAGCCTCTTGACAGGTATAGTATAATGAAATAGTATTAGGGTGCGGTGCGGGAGTGATGCGGTTGTGCGGATCCTGGTAATCGACGGCATGGGCGGCGGCTTAGGAAAAGCCGTCATTGAAACTATCCGCGCCAATATTCCGGACGCGCTGATTATCGCGCTGGGCACAAACGCGCTGGCGACGTCGGCTATGCTGCGCGCCGGGGCGAACATGGGCGCGACGGGCGAGAACGCCATCGCGTTCAATTGCGGACATGCGGATTACATCGTGGGCGCGATAGGGATCATACTGACCAACGCAATGCTGGGCGAGATCAGCCCGCGTATCGCGCAAGCGGTGTCGGGGAGCTCGGCGCGGAAGGTATTGATAAACGCGCCGAAGTGCGGCGTGCACATCGTCGGCGTCGCCGAGAAGCCGATGGCGCAGTATATCGCCGAGGTGCCCGACATAATACGCGGACTGTCCGCCGAATAAGGGCGTAATATAGCCATACAGCGATGTCACGAAGACGTCGTCCGCGCCAGAAGGCGCGGCGTGTGTTTTCGCGTTTTTTTGTATTCAGAAAGGAATGCGGAATGGATTCTAGCACAGAGAGGGAAAAGACTCTGAGACTGTTGGAACGGGTGCGCGAAGGTTCGCTGCGCCCAGAGGAAGCGCTGTCGCGTATGCTGATCGAGCCGTTTGACGATATTGGCTACGCCAACATTGATCTGCACCGCGCGCTGAGGCAGGGTGTGGGTGAGGTGATATACGGCGCGGGCAAGACGCCGGAGCAGATCGCCGGTATCGTGACCGCTATGCTGGGCAAGCGTATATCCAATATCCTTATCACGCGCGTTGGTCAGGCGGGCGTCGACGCGATGGAGTCCGCCGGGATACCGGTCGAGTATCACCCGATAGCCAGACTGGCCGTAGCCGCGCCGGACAAGAATATGACGCGCGTCGGAGACATTGTCGTTGCGTCGGCCGGCACCAGCGACATGCCTGTTTGCGAGGAAGCCGCCCTTACCTGCGAGACGCTCGGCGACCGCGTGACTCGCGTATACGACGTGGGCGTAGCCGGACTGCATCGATTGCTGGCTAAGCGTGATATTCTGACTCATGCCCGCGTGATCGTCGTCGTCGCGGGTATGGAGGGCGCTCTGGCTAGCGTGGTCGGCGGGTTGGTGAGCTGCCCGGTGATCGCGGTGCCGACGAGCGTCGGTTACGGCGCGAACTTCGGCGGTTTGTCCGCGCTGCTGTCGATGTTGAATTCATGCGCCGGTGGCGTCAGCGTGGTCAATATCGACAACGGATTCGGCGCGGCGGTGATCGCGCATCGTATCAACCGAATGGAGGGAATCGCATGAAAACGCTGTATTTGGAATGCTCGATGGGCGCCGCCGGAGATATGATCGCGGCATCGCTGCTCGGTTTGCTGGATAAGGACGATCGCGCGGCGTTCATCCGCGATATTAACGCGCTGGCACTCCCCGGTGTAACCGTGAAAGCGGAACCCGCCGTCTCATGCGGGATACACGGGCTTCATTGGTCGGTCATCGTCGCCGGTGAAGAGGAAGCATCCGAGGACGTCGAACCCGGCGGGCATCATCACCATGATCACGATCACGACGGCCATCATCACGACCACGACCATGACCATGACGGCCACCATCACGACCATACCCATGACGATCATCACAATCATCATACCCACAACGACCTCGGCTCCATATCCGCGCTGATAGATTCGCTTTCAGTCTCCAAAAAAGTGAAGCGTGACGCGCAATCCGTTTACTCCTTACTGGCGGAGGCTGAAGCGAGCGCCCATGGCCGCGCCGTCGAACACGTCCACTTCCATGAAGTAGGCGCGCTGGACGCAGTCGCGGACATCGTCGGAGCGTGCATGTTAATGGAGCGGCTCGCGCCGGATACGGTCGCCGCATCGCCCGTTCAAGTGGGGGACGGGTTTGTGCGTTGCGCTCATGGCGTGCTGCCTGTCCCCGCGCCGGCGACGGCTCACCTGCTGCGCGGCATTCCAACGAGAGCGGGAGCCGCGCGCGGTGAACTGTGCACGCCAACGGGCGCAGCGCTGCTTAAACATTTCGTAAGCGGGTTCGGCAGTATGCCCGACATGACCGCCGAACGCGTCGGTTATGGAATGGGACGCAAGCAGTTCGAGGCGCTGAACGCGGTGCGGGCGTTCATTGGCGAATCCGGATCAAGCGGTTCGTCGGTCGACGGCCCTAACGGCGCGATAACCGAGTTGCGCTGCACGGTGGACGACATGACCGGAGAGGCAGTCGGTTTCGCCAGTGAGTTATTATTGAAAACAGGAGCGCTGGACGTGACTGTCATCCCCGTGCAGGTTAAGAAAAACCGGCCTGGGCTAATCATCTCATGTCTGTGCGAGTCCGATCGGGCGGATGATATGGCTGCGCTGCTGCTGCGACACACCAGCACGTACGGTGTGCGCCGCTGGAACTGCGACAAGTATATGTTGAATCGCCGATTTGAAACGGTTCAAACGGCATACGGTCCAATAACTATGAAACATGGCGAGGGTTATGGCGTGTCACGCGTTAAACCGGAATTCGACGACTGCGCCAATGCCGCGCGTCAATCGGGCGCGCCTATCGAAACGGTCATGCGCGCCGCGATGAACGCGGTTGAGTCGGGAAAGGGGATTGAATGAACAGCGCGCGGGATAAACACATTCGCCTAAAGGAGATTCTGCGCGGTTACGGCAGCGTGGCCGTCGCGTTCTCCAGCGGCGTCGATTCAACGTTCCTACTGAAGACTGCCCACGATGAGCTGGGCGATAAGGCGATCGCGGTCACGGCCCGTTCCTGCTCGTTTCCGAAGCGCGAGCTGGACGAAGCCGCCGCGTTCTGCCAGCGCGAAGGCATAGAGCACGTGATCTGCGACAGCGAGGAACTGGACATCGAGGGCTTCTCCGACAACCCGCCGAATCGCTGCTATCTGTGCAAACATGAACTGTTCCAGAAGATATGGGACGCCGCAAAGGCGCGCGGCATATCCCATGTCGCGGAAGGATCCAACTTGGACGACGAGGGCGATTACCGCCCCGGCCTGGTTGCGGTCAGAGAGATGCGGGCGGATAGTCCGCTGCGCACTGCCGGCTTGACGAAGTCGGAGATCCGCGCGCTGTCACGCGAGATAGGTCTGCCGACGTGGAATAAGCAGTCGTTCGCGTGCCTGTCGTCGCGATTCCCGTACGGCGAAAAGATAACGCCGGAGTCTCTGAATATGATCGACAGGGCTGAACAGCTGCTGATCGACGAAGGGTTTTGGCAGGTGCGGGTGCGCAAGCATGGCAGCCTAGCGCGAATCGAAACGGACGCGGCAGGGTTTAAACTGATGGCCGACGCGGCCAGACGCGAGAATATTTACAGGCGTTTTAAGGAGTTTGGTTTTACATATGTCGCGCTGGATCTAATCGGATATCGTATGGGCAGCATGAATGAAACGCTGAATCTGGAGGGGGTTGTTTAACGCCTTACGCCAATAACAGCCGCTAGTAGTTAAGAAGATCAGATATTGAGTGCAGCGAGGGCGCACAGCGCATCTCCCGAAGACGCGAATGCGCCCCGCCTTATTAACCCGCATTCGCTTAAAGCCCTGTCTTCTCCCGAATATACTTCCGCGCCTTGACCGCATACTCGAACGGATTCGCCTTCGCGGGATCTTGCTCCGCCTCTACCACAACCCATCCCTCATATCCGCTCTCATCCAACACGTTGAATATCGGCTCGAAATCCACACAGCCGTCGCCAGGCACGGTAAATACCCCCTTGCGCACCGCCGTCAAGAAGCTCCATCCCTCCCGCATCGCCTGATCACGTACGCCAAGACGTACATCCTTGAGATGAACATGCCTGACGCGGCTCGCATACTTCCTCAAAACGGGAAGGGGATCAATGCCGGCGAACGTGAGATGCCCGGAATCGAACAGTAGGTATACGAGTTCCGGATCCACCGCGTCCATCAACCGATCTATCTCCGCCTCCGTTTGCACGCCCGTTCCCATATGATGATGAATCGTCAGCGTCATAGAGACGTCTCGCGCGAGCCGTCCCATCTCGTTGAAGCCGCGAGTAATGAGCTTCCACTGTTCGTCGTCATACGCGGGCTTGTCGGAGCCAAAGATATCGAGCGGCTTGCCCTGTATGGAATTACCCTGTTCGCTCGCGCCGATGATCTTCGCGCCCAGCGCATTTAGCCGATCACGATGCTTGATGAAATTTTGTATTGTGACATCGTATGGTTCGCTAGTGAACAGGCTTGAGAACCATGCGTTGCACACGCGCAGACCCCGCATGTCCAGGGCGCGCTTAAGCACAGCCGGATCCTGCGGGTACTTGTTGCCTATCTCGCTGCCCGCAAACCCCGCGAGCGCCATTTCGCTCACGCATTGCTCAAAGGTGTTTTCACCGCCAAGATCCGGCATGTCGTCGTTTGTCCAGCCGATCGGCGCTATCGCAAGCTTTACCTTCTCTGGATTGAGCATAAGCCCCTCCCTTAATAATCCCGCGTCCTCTCGACCTCGTCCATCAAACGCTCATATGCTTCACATACCCGCGGCTGGGTTGATACCTCCGCCACGCCGACTCGCCACCAGTTATCGAACCCTGGCGTAAAACTGCCCGGCTTTACCTTTATATCGTACAGAACCGGCAGCGGCTGAGTCAGCGCATCGTTTAGCGCGAAGCGCAGTTCTTCAACCGTGCGGATCGTATAGGTTTTGAGTCCATATCCCGCTGCGCTTTGAGCGTAGTCGATCCGCAGGACGTCTCCGTCCAATTCGCCGGTCTCCGAATTACGCCGCCGGAATACCGTGCCGAACGTGTCGCTTCCCTGGTTATTCTGCAGACTCTCTATGCAACCCCACCCGGAGTTGTCGAACAGGCAGAAGTGCGCGCGCAATCCTTCCTGCACCGCCGTCACCAGCTCGCTGTGCGCCATGAGATACGCGCCGTCGCCGAAGAACGCGTAGACTTCCCTATCCGGACACGCGAGCTTCACGCCGACCGCGCCGTTCGTTTCATAGCCCATATTGGAAAAACCGTATTCCATATGGTAGGTGCCGCGTTCGCCGCTGCGCCACAGCCGTTGCATGTCGCCCGGCAGGCTGCCGCTGGAACCGACCGCAATGTCGCCGCGCGACATGAATCGGTTAATCTCGCCGAGCGCGCGCGTCTGAGTCAGTCCGTCCGCGTCGTCCCGCGTGGTATAATCGTCGACGATCTCGTTCC
The DNA here is from genome assembly GCA_031282605.1 of Oscillospiraceae bacterium. GTDB lineage: Bacteria > Bacillota > Clostridia > Christensenellales > Aristaeellaceae > BNUH01. Next base: position 415 of record JAITDK010000057.1, on the reverse strand, counting down.
ACGTGGAGATTTCTCGCTCGATCTCCCCGCCCCAGGCTGTGCGGTAATCCCCAAGCGCGGCGGTCAGCGCGGCCATTGCCTCGCGAGCGTCAGCGATAATCGGTTCCGCGTCCATCTTCACGGCATCGAACGAACAGACGTTGATCGCCGCAATCTTCACATTCTCGGTGAAAAGCCATTTTGAGCATGTGGTGAAGTCGGATAGGCGCGTGCCTACCGCCAGGATGAGATCAGCCCGCGGGGCGATTCTGTTCGCCGCTTGACCGCCTGTCACGCCGATTCCGCCGAGATTAAGCGGATGATTCCAAGGCAATGTACCCTTGCCCGCCTGAGTCTCACAGAACGGGACGCCGTGCGTCTCACAAAGCCGCGTCACAGCGTCTCCAGCCTCGCTGTAGCGCACGCCGCCGCCTAC
>JAITDK010000006.1 GCA_031282605.1 Oscillospiraceae bacterium | reverse complement strand
GCGCCGCCAGCCGCGCGGCCTTCTTGACCTCGGTCTCGCGCGCGGCGAACTCGGACTCGATCTCCCCGCGCGCGGCGTTGATCCACTTGCCTGCCTCGGGGCGGTCGACCGCGCTCAATTGGCCGAGCCCGCGCAGCAGCGCGCTCAACGAGCCTTTCTTGCCCAGGTATTGCACACGCAGCGCCTCAAGCGCCTGCGGGGTGTCCGCCGCGCTCAACGCTGAACGCGCCTCGTCCAGCAACGCTTGTATCCTATCGCGCATAAATTCAACTCCTTAGCTGATCTTACCAGATATTATGGAGCAAAAAATAACGCCCCATCCCTCGTCAGGGACGAAGCGCACGCTCCGTGGTACCACCCATATTTTCCGCACGCCGACGTCATGCGTCCGCGCGGACTCTCCCGGAACCGCGAACCATGCCGCGAATCCTCGACGCGCTAACGTACGTCAAACGGCTCAGCCTACTGCCCGCGGTTTCAGCCAAGCGGCTCCGGAGTGAATACCGGGCGGCGTTCGCACGCGCCTTGCAGCCGGGAACCGATTGCGCGAGGATTATTTCGGTTCGTGGGCACGCTCTCTAGGGCGAACGGGATTGCGCGGTCTGTCTCCATCACAGCCTCTGTGTGAATAGTATACGCGGGCGGCGAAGGAATTGCAAGCGAAAAATGATTGTGGTATAATGACGGACACGCGCGAATTATGGGACGTGAGGACGACGGGGACGGAATTTCCCCTACGGCGATGCAGTGAAGGGTCTCCAGTAACCGCGGCGACAGAGGGGTTCCCTCACGCAATGGAGGAGGTGCGCTATGATCACTCAAGACGACGCCAAGAACCGGTTTGAACTGGTCGCGCCGTACCAGCCGCGCGGGGATCAGCCCCAGGCGATCGACTCGCTGGCGGAAGGTTTGGCCAGCGGGAATCAGGGTCAGGTATTGCTGGGCGTGACAGGCTCCGGCAAGACCTTCACTATGGCCAGCGTGATCGCGAAGGCGCAGCGTCCCGCGCTGGTTATCGCACATAATAAGACCCTCGCCGCGCAGCTGTGCGCCGAATTCAAGTCGTTCTTCCCCCATAACGCGGTCGAGTATTTTGTCAGTTACTACGATTATTACCAGCCGGAGGCGTACATAGCGTCGTCCGACACCTATATAGAGAAGGACGCGTCTATCAACGAGGAGATCGAACGGCTGCGTCATAGCGCGACCGCCGCCCTGCGTGAACGGCGCGACGTGGTGATCGTCTCGTCGGTGTCATGCATCTACTCGATGGGCGATCCGTCCGAATACGAGGGTCTCGCGCTGTCGCTAAGGCCTGGACAAACGCCGGGGCGGGACAACCTGCTAAGGCAGTTGGTGGAGATACAGTTCACGCGTAACGATATCGCGTTCGAGCGCGGCACATTCAGGGTGCGCGGGGACACGATCGAGGTGATCCCGGCGTCGGAGCGCGAAAAGGCGCTGCGGATTGAATTCTTTGGCGACGAGATCGACAGGCTCTCCGAGATTGAACTGACGACGGGCAAGCCGCTGCGCACGCTCCAGCACGCGATGGTCTTCCCGAACTCTCATTACGCGAATTCCCGCGAATCGATAGACGAAGCGCTAAGCCAGATTGAGCGCGACCTGGCCGAGCGCGTAACCCAGTTCCGCGACGAGGATAGATTACTGGAAGCGCAGCGCCTGGAGCAGCGCACCCATTACGATCTGGAGATGCTGCGCGAGATCGGTTACTGCAACGGCATTGAGAACTATTCGCGCTATTTCGACGGACGTTCGCCCGGCGACGCGCCGTTCACGCTGATGGACTATTTCCCCAAGGACTTCATTGTGTTCATCGACGAGTCGCATGTGACCGTGCCGCAGGTTCGCGCGATGTTCAACGGCGATCGGGCGCGGAAGTCGCAGTTGGTGGAATACGGATTCCGCCTTCCGTCGGCGTTCGACAACAGGCCGCTGCGGTTCGCCGAATTCGAGGAACGCATCGGTCAGACGATATATGTCAGCGCAACCCCGGCGCAATACGAGATGGAACGCGCGTCCAACGTCGTCGAGCAGATCATCCGTCCAACCGGTCTGATAGACCCTAGTGTGATACTGCGCCCCGCCAAGGGGCAGGTAGACGATCTGCTTAGCGAGGTGCGCACGGTCGCGGAGCGCGGCTTCCGCGTGCTGGTCACGACGCTGACCAAGCGCATGGCCGAGAGCTTGACCGTATACTTCGAAGAGATGCGCGTGAGGGTGCGTTACCTGCATTCCGACATAGAGACGCTGGAGCGCACAAAGATACTGCGCGATCTGCGATTGGGCGAGTTCGACGTGCTTGTCGGGATCAACCTGCTGCGCGAGGGCTTGGATCTGCCTGAAGTCGCGCTGGTCGCCATACTGGACGCCGACAAGGAGGGGTTCCTGCGCTCCGAGACGTCGCTGATACAGACGATCGGTCGTGCCGCGCGCAACGTAGAGGGTCGCGTAATACTATACGGCGACACGCTGACCGACAGTATGCAAAAGGCGATTAACGAGACGAACCGCCGCCGCGCGCTGCAGCAGGCATATAACGAGGCGAACGGCGTCACGCCCGAATCCGTACAGTCGGCTATCCGCGCGCTGCTGGAGATCACCAGCGAGGCGGAGACCGCCGCGCCCGCCGATCTCGATCCGGAGGAGAAGGCGATGCTCGCGGCCAAACTAGAGGATCAGATGCTGCACGCCGCCGCCGAACTGGATTTCGAGCGCGCCGCCAAACTGCGCGATGAGCTGCTGCGCCTTCGCGGTCAATCGCCCTCCGACGCGCCGGCAAAACCCCAGCAGAAATTCAACAAGCACGCGAATAAGTCGCGCAAACGGAGGTAAGATGATAGACGCCCTGACCGTGCGCGGCGCGCGCGAGCACAACCTGAAGAACGTCAGTCTCACGATACCGCGCAATAAATTGGTCGTGTTCACAGGGCTTTCCGGCAGCGGAAAGTCCTCGCTGGCGTTCGACACGATATACGCGGAGGGGCAGCGGCGCTACGTCGAATCGTTGTCGTCTTACGCGCGGCAGTTCCTCGGCCAAATGGAGAAACCGGACGTCGACGGCATCGAGGGTCTGTCGCCCGCCATCTCAATCGATCAAAAGACGACCAGCCGCAATCCGCGATCCACGGTCGGCACCGTCACGGAGGTCAACGATTACTTAAGGTTGCTGTATGCGCGCATAGGCGTCCCCCATTGCCCGAAGTGCGGACGCGAGATAGCGCAGCAGTCAGTCGATCAGATGGTCGATCAGATCACCGCCCTGCCCGACGGAACGCGCCTGACCATATACGCGCCGCTGATAAGGAAGCGTAAGGGCGAGCACGTCAAACTGCTGGACGACCTGCGCAAGGACGGGTATGTCCGCGTCCGCGTCGACGGCATACTATATGAAATGGACGAAACGCCCGCGTTGGATAAACAAAAGAACCATACGATCGACGCCGTCGTCGATCGTATCGTCAATAAACCCGGCGTGCAGTCCCGTTTAACGGATTCGCTGGAGAACGCGCTTAGGCTATCCGGGGGGCTGGCGCTGGTCGACGCGGGCGGCATTGGCGAGACATTATACTCGCAGAATTACGCCTGCCCGGAGTGCGGCGTCAGTATCGAGGAACTGACCCCGCGCATGTTCTCCTTCAACAGTCCGTTCGGCGCGTGCCCGACGTGCACGGGTCTGGGCACGTTGCGCCGGATCGACCCGGACGCGGTGATAAAGGATCGCTCGCTTAGCCTGCGTCAAGGCGCGATCTCGGCCAGCGGCTGGAACAACGCCCGCGACGAGGACAGCATAGCGGCCATCTTTATCGAGTCGCTGGCCAAGCACTATGGCTTTTCGATGGACGTGCCCGTACGAGAACTTCCCGAATCCGCGCTGAACATCCTCCTGTACGGTACGAACGGCGAGAAGGTGCGCGTCACGTACCAGCGCGACCATGGCGGCGGATCGTACATGGCTCCGTTCGAGGGCGTCATAAATAACCTGGAACGCCGCTACAAGGAGACTTCGTCGGAGTCGATGAAGGAGACGTTAGAAGCGATGATGGTCGAACTGCCTTGCCCCGACTGCGGCGGCCAGCGGCTCAAGCCGGAGACGTTGGCCGTGACGGTCGGGGGACGCTCGATCGCGGCGGTGTCGGAGGATTCAGTCGTCGCCGCGCGCGAGTTCTTTGAGAATCTGCGGCTGTCTGCGCAGCATCAGCGCATTGCCGAACTCATCTTGAAGGAGATTAAGTCACGCCTGGGTTTCCTCGCGAACGTGGGCTTGTCGTATCTGACGCTCTCGCGCGCGGCGGGCACGCTCTCGGGCGGCGAGGCGCAGCGCATCCGGCTCGCCACGCAGATCGGATCCAGCCTCGTCGGCGTGCTCTACATACTGGACGAGCCGTCCATAGGCCTGCATCAGCGCGATAACGCGAAGCTGCTCACCGCGTTGAAGGGACTGCGCAACCTGGGCAACTCGCTGATCGTCGTCGAACATGACGAGGAGACGATGTACGCGGCGGATCACATCGTGGACATCGGCCCTGGCGCGGGCGCGCACGGCGGACGGATAATCGCGCAGGGCACGGTCGAAGAGATCATGCGCAACCCGGACTCGCTGACAGGGCGTTATCTTAGCGGCAAACTGAGCATCCCCATACCAAGCAAGCGGCGCAAACCGACTGGTCAGTTGACCATTCGCCAGGCGCGCGCCAACAACCTGACCGGCTTCGACGCGAAAATACCGCTGGGGGTGTTCGTGTGCGTGACGGGTGTGTCGGGCAGCGGCAAGTCCTCGTTGGTAAATGAGATACTGTTCAAGGCGCTGTCGCGCGACCTGAACCGCTCGAAGGCGCGCCCCGGCTTGCACGGCGGCATCGACGGCCTGTCGCAGCTGGATAAGATCATCGCGATAGATCAATCACCGATCGGGCGAACCCCGCGGTCGAATCCCGCCACGTATACCGGCGTGTTCGACGCGATCCGCAGGGTATTCGCCGCGACGAACGAGGCGAAGGCGCGCGGGTATAAGGAGAATCGATTCTCGTTCAACGTAAAGGGTGGACGCTGCGAGGCTTGCGGCGGCGACGGTATCCTTAAGATCGAGATGCATTTCCTGCCGGACATATATGTGCCGTGCGAGGTATGCAAGGGCAAGCGATACAACCGCGAAACCCTTGAGGTCAAGTATCGCGACAAGAGTATATTCGACGTGCTGGATATGACGGTCGAGGATTCGCTCTCGTTCTTTGAGCATCACAACTCCATCATGCAGGTGCTGCGCACGCTATACGACGTCGGGTTGGGTTACATCAAGCTGGGCCAGCCGTCCACGACGCTCTCAGGCGGCGAGGCGCAGCGCGT
>JAITDK010000329.1 GCA_031282605.1 Oscillospiraceae bacterium | reverse complement strand
CCGAAGCCGGTAGAATGTGTATCACGATGGTCCAGGCGAAGCCTGGTCCGGATTCGAAAGGGCGGATAGCCCTTCGCAGGGTCTGGGACAGAGTCCCAGGCTCCCCGCAGGGACGTTCCCCCGTTCCAACGTTCCCCCGTTCCAACCCTGCGCCCCGCTAGTATAAATGCTATAGTGAAATAATCAACTTACGTTATAGTGGCGGGGCGCCACAAACTTAACGCGCATTCGGTTCGCAAACCGAACAGCGTCCCGCCGCAGCGGACAGCCGATGCTAACATGGCGCAGCCCACAATCCTACGCACACGACCCACCGCTAAGTTAGTCACTACTAACACACAGCATTTCAAATAAACGCAACATACATATTGACAGCTCGCCTCGCAACCGCTATAATAATATCGATATCGGATTATCGATAGATTTATCCGAATATACGAGGAGGCGCAGCCCGATGAAACAACTCACGGTGCCGCTGCCGGCATACCATCGGATAACGCAGTATTTGAACTATTTGAACCACTTACCTGAAAGCGCGCCGGAGAATATCTCGGCGACGACGATCGCCGAAGCGTTGGACTTGAACGACGTGGTCGTAAGGAAGGATTTGGCGTGCGTCAGCGGTCATGGCAAGCCCAAGGTCGGATACCTACGGATAGAACTGGCCGCAGCGATATCACGCTTTCTGGGTCATGAAGAGTCGTATGAGGCCGCTCTGGTCGGGGCGGGCAGGCTGGGGCAGGCGCTGCTTACCTATGAGAATTTCGCTAAGTACGGCCTGTCGATAGTGATCGCTTTCGACACAAACCCGTTGATTATCGGTCGTCGGGTCGGCGGCGCGCAGGTGTTCGGGGTCGAGCGCATCGCTGAACTGTGCATGAGGCTGGGTATCAAGATAGGAATAATCACGGCGCCGGGTCGCGCGGCGCAGGGTGCGTGCGACGCGCTGGTCGAGGGCGGTGTGCGCCGGGTATGGAACTTCGCGCCGGTACCGCTGAAAGCGCCCAAAGACGTTGTAATCAAGAATGAGGATATGGCCGCGTCGCTGGCGATACTGCTGAAACAGGACGGCAAAGGCACGGTCGGTTAGGGCTGTTTGAAAAACCCGTCCTAATCCCCACCGCGTTACGCGGTTTAAGCGGTTTAAGCGGTTGAATACATTCGGGACAATAGGAGGTTTATAAATGGGCGAATTGCAGAATCCGAACGATCGCGGCGGCCGGTCGACCGTCGACAGCCCGGAAAAACTGGAGCTAGAGATAGACCGCGTCCGCGATGCGCAGCGCAGGTTTGCGTCATATACGCAGGAGCAGGTGGACGCGATATTCCAAGCGGCGGCCTCGGCGGCGAATAAACTGCGCATACCGCTGGCGAAGATGGCGGTCGCCGAGACCGGCATGGGCGTGATAGAGGATAAGGTGATAAAGAATCACTACGCGTCCGAATACGTGTACAACTATTATAAAGACACTAAGACATGCGGCGTTATAGAACGCGACGAATCCGCCGGCATAGTGAAAATCGCCGAGCCTATCGGCGTGATCGCCGCCGTCATACCGACGACGAACCCCACGTCCACCGCGATATTCAAGACGCTGATCGCGCTGAAGACGCGCAACGGCATCATTATAAGCCCTCATCCCCGCGCGAAGAACTGCACGGCGGCGGCGGCAAGGGCCGTGCTGGATGCGGCCATCGCGGCAGGCGCGCCCGACGGGATCATCAGCTGGATCGATGCGCCGTCGCTGGAGATGACCAACATGGTCATGCGCGAGGCTGACATAATCCTGGCGACCGGTGGACCCGGTATGGTCAAGGCCGCGTACTCCAGCGGAAAACCCGCGCTGGGCGTCGGACCCGGCAACGTTCCCGCGGTCATTGACGAAACGGCGGACATAGCGCTAGCGGTCAACTCGATCATCCACTCAAAGACGTTTGACAACGGCATGATCTGCGCGTCGGAGCAGGCGGTCGTCGTGCTGGACAGCGTGTATAGCGCGGCACGGCAGGAATTCGAGGATCGCGGATGCTGGTTCCTGAACTCGCCGGACATCCAAAAGGTTCGCAAGACCATACTGATCAACGGCGCGCTGAACGCGAAGATCGTCGGCCAAACCGCGTTCACGATTGCGAAACTGGCCGGAGTCGCCGTGCCTGAATCCGCAAAGATTCTCATTGGCGAGGTCGAATCCTGCGATCCTTCGGAGGAGTTCGCCAATGAGAAACTCTCGCCTGTGCTGGCCATGTACCGCGCCAGTGATTTCGAGCACGCGCTAAAGATATCCGAGCAGCTGCTGATCAACGGCGGCCTGGGGCATACAGCGTCGTTATATGTAAATAAGGATACCCAGCGCGAGAAAATCGACCTGTTCGCCAGGCGCATGAGGACCAGTCGTATACTGGTCAACACGCCGTCCGCGCACGGAGGCATAGGCGATCTGTACAACTTCAGGCTAGCGCCGTCGCTGACGCTGGGCTGCGGATCGTGGGGCGGCAACAGCGTGTCCGAGAACGTGGGCGTAAAGCACCTGCTCAATACCAAAACCGTCGCGGAGAGAAGAGAGAACATGCTGTGGTTCAGAACGCCAAAGAAGATATACATGAAGCGCGGCTGTCTGCCCGTAGCGCTCAAGGAACTCAGGGATGTTTACGGCGCAAAGCGCGCGTTTGTCGTCACGGATTCGTTCCTGTTTAAGAACGGTTATACGAAGCCCGTCACTGACGCGCTGGATTCGATGGGCATCGCGCACTCGACGTTCTTCGACGTCGCGCCTGATCCATCGCTAGGATGCGCGAAGGAAGGCGCGGCGCGGATGCGCTCGTTTGAACCGGACGTGATACTGGCCATTGGCGGAGGCTCCGCGATGGACGCGGCCAAGATCATGTGGGTGCTGTATGAACACCCGGAAGCGGACTTCATGGATATGGCGATGCGGTTCATCGACATCAGGAAACGCGTATACGGATTCCCAGGGATGGGGGAGAAGGCGCGCTTCGTCGCGATTCCTACCACAGCCGGAACCGGATCCGAGGTGACGCCGTTCGCCGTCATAACGGATGAATCTACGGGCGTCAAGTACCCGCTCGCCGATTACGAGCTGATGCCGGAGATAGCGATAGTCGATCCCGATCTGCAGATGAACGCGCCAAAGGGACTGACCGCGGCGTCCGGTATCGACGCCGTCACTCACGCGCTAGAGGCTTACGCGTCCATGATGGCGACGGATTATACCGACGGACTCGCGCTGCAGGCGCTCAAAATCCTGTTTGAATACCTGCCCCGCGCCTACGAGAACGGCGCGGCCGATCCTGTCGCCCGCGAGAAGATGGCCAACGCCGCGACTATGGCGGGCATGGCGTTCGCGAATGCGTTCCTGGGCGTGTGCCATTCGATGGCGCATAAGCTGGGCGCGTTCCACCACTTGCCCCATGGCGTAGCCAACGCGCTGATGATATGCGAGGTGATCCGCTACAACGCCAGCAGTTCCCCGGTAAAGATGGGCACGTTCCCTCAATACGATCACCCGCATACGCTGAGCCGTTATGGCGAGATAGCCAACGCGCTGGGCTTGGGCGGGAAAGACGACGCCGCGAGTATGGAGAATCTCATAAAGGCGATAGACACGCTGAAATCGAGGATTGGGATCAAGCCGGCCATCAGCGGCTATGGAGTCGACGAGAAGGACTTCCTGGAGCGGCTCGACGACATGACGGAGCAGGCGTTCGACGACCAATGCACCGGAGCAAACCCGCGCTATCCGCTGCTCAGCGAGATCAAACAAATGTATCTTAACGCGTACTACGGCGAACATCGCGCTGTGTGAGGGGTGAGTATATGAGGTTGGACAGAATCATTGCGGTGCGCAGCGCGAAGACCGTCTATCGCGATGGCGACCGCGTCATAAAGGAATTCGGCGAGGATTACTCAAAGGCGGACATTCTGCGCGAGGCGCACAACCAGGCGTTAATTGAAGAGACGCCGCTGAACATCCCTAAGATTCGCGAGATAAACAAAAACGACGGCAGGTGGACCATCGTTATGGACTTCATACCCGGCAAGACGCTGGAACGGCTGATCAAAGAGGAACCGGCGCGCAAGAGCGATTACATCGCGCTGATGGTGGAGCTGCAGCTGGGGATGCACGCCCAGCGCGCGCCCAAGCTGGACTACCTGCGCGATAAGATGCACAGGAAGATCGGCGAGGCGGATCTTATGCCTTCGGTGAGATACGAACTGCAGACGCGATTGGATTCCCTGCCCGCGCATGTGAAGGTATGCCACGGCGACTTCCAGCCGTCCAATATAGTCGTCCGCGAGGGCGATGGCGCGCCGTTCATACTGGATTGGTCGCACGCCACGCAGGGCAACGCATCCGCCGACGCCGCGCGATCATACCTGCTGTTCCATCTCGCGGGCGACTTCTCCGGCGCGGCGACGTATATCAAACTGTTCTGCGAGAGGAGCGGCACGGCGGAGTCATACGTCAAGAAATGGCTGCCCATAGTCGCGGCGTCACAGTCAGTCAAGGGCAACCCGGCGGAGCGGGAGTTCCTGATGCACTGGATCGACGTGGTCGAATACGAGTAAGAGTCCTAAATGCATATTATAAAGGCGCATTATAAACGCACAATAAAAATAACGCTAACGGAGGGCGCAGTCATGATGAAGGTATCTATCTGCATCGGTTCGTCATGCCACATCAAGGGTTCACGGCATATCGTGGAGGATTTGCAGTATCTCGTTTCGGAATACAGTCTGCAGGACTTGGTCGAACTGTCCGGCACGTTCTGTATGGGCAAGTGCCAGCAGGGGGTATGCATAACGGTGGACGGAGTGTTGCATTCAGTGTCGCCGGAGAATGTGAACGCGTTTTTCGGTAAGGAGATTCTAGCGAAGGTTTCATGATAACCTTAAGATAACATTAAAACGACAATGCGATTATGGCGCGATAATTATGCGAAAGTCGTCGAGATAGGGGTGAATCCGCGTGCCTGAATTCCTGCGGCTTAAGAAGGCAAACTGCAAGAACTGTTATAAATGCATACGGCATTGCCCGGTGAAGTCGATCCGCTTCTCTGGCAATCAAGCCCATATCGTCGGTGATGAATGCATACTCTGCGGGCAGTGTTTCGTTATATGCCCGCAGAACGCGAAGGTGATCGTCGACAGCACTGAGACGGTCAAGGTGATGATCCAGTCGGGATCGCCGGTAGTCGCCAGTCTCGCGCCGTCGTTCATCGTAAATTACGGCGGCGCGGGCGTAGCCTCCATGCGTGCCGCGTTGAAACGCCTGGGTTTCGCGGACGCTGAAGAGACCGCCGTCGGCGCGACGGTCGTCAAGCGCGAGTATGAACGTATGCTGGAATCACGCGACGATCCTGTCGTCTCGACCTGCTGTCACAGCGTGAATCTGCTAGTACAGAAGTATTTCCCGGGCGTGGTGAGATACCTGGCGGACGTATACTCCCCGATGCAGGCTCATTGCGCCGACATAAAGCGCCGCAATTCGGCGGCAAAGACCGTATTCATCGGACCGTGCGTCGCTAAGAAGGACGAAGCCGAGCGTTACCCCGGCATAGTCGACGCCGTGCTGACATTCGAGGAACTCTCCGCCTGGATGGAGAGCGCCGGGATCAAGCCGGAGCATGAGGCGGATTCCATGAGGAGAAGCCGCGCAAGGCTGTTCCCTGCGGCTGGCGGCATAATCCGCACCATGAACAAGGATACCGCGCGCTTTACATACATGGCGGTTGACAGCGTTGAGAATTGCGTCGACGTGCTGAAGGAATTGGAGTCGGGCGGGCTGCGCCATTGCTTCATTGAGATGTCGGCGTGTGCCGGGAGCTGCATCGGAGGCCCGGTGATGGAGAAACGCCGTCAGTCGCCGGTGCGCGGGTTCATGTCGGTCAGGGAATACGCCGGGCCTGACGACTTCGACGCGGAAAGCGGCGGGGATATTCGCAAGACATTCGATATATACCTGAGGCAGTCGGTATGCCCGGGGGAATCGGAGATTAATGAAATACTGCGCAGGATGGGCAAACATACCCCAAAGGATATGCTCAACTGCGGCACATGCGGCTATGACACCTGCCGTGACAAGGCTATCGCGATATATCAGGGCAAGGCCGACCTGTCGATGTGCCTGCCGTTCCTGAAGGATCGCGCCGAGAGTTTCAGCGACACGATCATCAACAACACCCCCAACGGCATTTTAGTGATGAACGAAAACATGGAGGTGCAGCAGATCAACCGCGCCGCGTTGAACCTCATGCGCATACCGAACGCGTCGGCGGTGCTGGGCGCGCCGGTCGTGAGAATACTCGATCCCACGCCGTTCATGAATACCCTCCGTACAGGCGCGAGTATTCACGACCAAAAGGCGTATCTGGCGGAGTATGACAAGTATGTCGAGCAGACTGTTATCTATGATAACGAGTATAAGGTGATCGTATGTCTTATGCGCGACGTGACGCCTCAGGAGGCCATGCGCGCCGAACGCGAGGCCAGCAACCGTAAGGTGGTCGAAACAGCCGATCATGTGGTGGAAAAACAGATGCGCATCGTACAAGAGATAGCGTCTCTGCTGGGTGAGACGGCGGCCGAAACCAAGATAGCCCTATCAAAACTGAAGGAGTCAATCGCCGATGAATAACCTGTGCGTGGATGTGGGTTCATCCAGCATCAACCACGACGGCGAGGAACTGTGCGGCGACCACGTCGAGATCATATCGGACGGCGATAGCTCGATGGTCGTCGTGCTTGCCGACGGCATGGGCAGTGGCGTCAAGGCCTGCATACTCTCCACGCTGACCAGCAAGATACTCTCCACAATGATTCACGCCGGACTGTCCGTCGAGTCGTGCATCGACACAGTCGCCGCGACGCTGCCCGTGTGCGCGGTGCGCGGGCTGGCATACTCCACGTTCACGATCATCAGCATCAGTGATAACGAAATCGCCGAGGTTTACCAGTATGACAACCCCGACGTGATGATGATCCGGGGTGGCAGGAGCTTCAATTATCCGGCGGAGGAGGTTATCGCGGGCGGTAAACGTATCAAGAAGTCACGGTTCCGTCTGCGGGAGAACGACGTCCTTGTCGCTATGAGCGACGGCTGCCCTCACGCGGGTTTGGGAAGCGTGTATAATTTCGGGTGGAACAGGGATCAGATCGCCACGTTCCTCGAATCGCTGACCGACGCGGGTTACACGGCTAAGACGCTCTCCACGATGTTGGTTGACTCGGTGAACGATCTATACGGCGGCAGACCAGGCGACGATGCGACGGCGTGCGCAGTGCGAATACGAAAGCGCGCGCCTATGAACATACTCTTCGGGCCGCCGTCGAACCGCTCTGACAACGAGCTGATGATGTCGCTTTTCTTCTCAAAGGAGGGCAAGCATGTGATATGCGGCGGCACGACCGCGTCGGTCGCGGCGTCGTACCTGGGACGGCGGATTGTACCCACGCTGGAGTTCGTTGATCCCGCGATCCCCCCCGTCGCGAGGATCGACGGGGTCGACCTTGTCACGGAAGGCGTCATAACGATGAACAGGGTGCTGACCTACGCCAGGGATTATCTCAACCTCAACGAGTCGCACGCGCAATGGGATGTCAAGCGCGACGCCGCGTCGATGATATGCCGGATGCTGTTCGAGGAGGCGACTGATATCAACTTCTTCGTAGGCAGGGCGATCAACCCCGCGCATCAGAATCCCAACCTGCCCATCAGTTTCAGCATCAAGATGCAACTGGTCGCCGAACTGACTGAATGTTTGCGGAAGATGGGCAAGCGTATCAAGGTCAGCTATTTTTAGCGCGGGCATATCCGCGCCGACAAAACCTTCAAGAATTCGCGGAAATTCTTAGCGGTACGGAATATATGGCGCAGTTTGCGGTAATTATCGTATAATCGGCGGTGAGAATCGATGAAAAAATTCGATACCAAGGTACAGGCGCTCAAGTACAAGGTGCTGCGTGAGGCGGCGCGTATCGCGTGGAACGGCGATCCGGAACGCGAGATGCTGAACATCCCCGAACGGATCATACCCGGCAAGGAGCCGACGATGCGTTGCTGCGTATACAAGGAACGCGCGATTATCGCCGAGCGGGTGAAACTGGCTGCCGGCGGCAGCGCCACAAACCCGAACGTAATTGAGGTAATCGGCATCGCTTGCGACGAGTGCCCGATGGGAGGGTATGAGGTGACGGCCGCATGCCGCGGATGCATCGCTCATCGTTGCGAGGATGTGTGTCGGCGCGGCGCTATCATGATTGACGCCGATCACGTCGCACATATCGACAAGACCAAGTGCGTCGAGTGCGGCATGTGCGCGAAAGTGTGTCCTTATGGAGCCATACTGGATTTCACGCGCCCTTGTGAGCGGGCGTGCAAGATTCACGCGATCAGTATCGGTAACGACAGCGTCGCGAGGATCGACAACGACAAGTGCATAGCGTGCGGCGCGTGCGTATACCAGTGCCCTTGGGGCGCGATCATGGATAAATCATACATACTGGACGTGATCGGCCTACTGAAGAACGCCGCCGATCCCGCGCGAAAGGTATACGCTGTCGTCGCGCCGTCGATATCCAGCCAGTTTATTTACGCAAAACTGGGCCAGGTGGTCACGGGGCTTAAGAGGATAGGATTCCATACCGTGGTCGAGGCCGCGCTGGGCGCCGATATGGTCGCGCTGGCTGAGTCTAAGGAACTGGCGGAGAAGGGGCTGCTGTTAAGCTCATGCTGCCCGGCGTTTGTGTCATATGTTCACAAGCAGTTTCCGTCGCTGGTTCAGTATATCTCCCATAATCTCTCGCCTGCGGCGGCAATCTCCAGGTATATCAAATCGGTTGACCCGTCGGCCAAGACGGTGTTTATCGGGCCGTGCACCGCGAAGAAGGCCGAATACCGCGACACGCCCGCTGCGGAGTATGTAGACGCCGCGTTGACGTTCGAGGAGCTGCAGGCGCTGTTTGACAGCCGTGATGTGGATATCGCCTCGCTCGAGGAGGGCGTGCTGGACAACGCTTCCTATTACGGCCGGATATTCGCGCGCAGCGGCGGACTGACCGACGCTATCGCCCAGGGACTCAAGGAGAACGGCATTACCGATTTCGAGTTGAAGGCGCTGCGCTGCGACGGCATAGAGGAGTTTCGCGCCGCGCTGACCCGCCTGTCAAGGAACGCCCTTAATGCGAACTTCGAGGTGAACTTCGTCGAGGGCATGGCTTGCGTAGGCGGGTGCATCGGCGGCGCGGGCTGCCTGACCCACGGCGTGAAGAACAAGCTTGAGGTCGACAAGTATGGCCGCGAGGCGCTGGAGAAGACGATAGGGGACGCGGTAAAGGCGTTGGTACAAAAGTGATAAACTATAAATATGATGTGACTACGAGAATCGCCGCTGCACCGCCTTGACCGCCTCCACGATCGGTATTACAGAGACGGACAGACCCAGCGCAACCGCCAGTTCCCTGAAGCTGAGCGGTTCGAGCGCGAACACATTCGCCAGGAACGGGACGTATATCACCGTCAGCGTGAGAGCCAGCGAGAGCATCATCGCCGCCAGCAGCGCTTTGTT
This sequence comes from Oscillospiraceae bacterium, assembly GCA_031282605.1. GTDB lineage: Bacteria > Bacillota > Clostridia > Christensenellales > Aristaeellaceae > BNUH01. The sequence goes on along the minus strand of JAITDK010000329.1, from coordinate 3,905 downwards.
GCCCCGCTTTAACCGAAATATGCCGCCGCGCTGAGAGCGCATGTTATACGAGTGGAATATCTCGCACATCGACATCGTGAAGAACGCCGACGTCGTCGCACCGCCGTGACCATGCCACACATCCACTATTAGGTATGACGCGATTGTTATCAGCGCGATCAGCACGCCTTGGTAGACCACGTCGATCCCCAGCCCACCCGCGAACACGCCCTCGTTCTGTCCGCGGGGCGGACGCCGCATAATCCCGTCCTGCGCATCCTCCATGCCCAGCGCGACGGCGGGCAGGCTATCCGTTATCAGGTTGATGAACAGCAGATGCACGGGTTTGAACAGCGTAAACCCGATGATAGTCGCGATGAATATGGACACGACCTCGCTTAGGTTGGACGAGAGCAGGAATTGGATGGTCTTGCGTATGTTGTCGTATATCCTGCGCCCTTCGGCCACGGCGGCGACAATCGTCGCGAAGTTGTCGTCGGCCAGCACCATGTCGGCGACGTTCTTGGTGACATCGGTGCCGGTTATGCCCATCCCGACCCCAATGTCGCCCGACTTGATCGCGGGCGCGTCGTTAACGCCGTCGCCGGTCATGGCGGTCACCCTGCCCTTGCGTTTCCACATGTTCACTATGCGGACCTTGTGTTCCGGCTGCACGCGAGCGTATACGTGAATCTGTTCAATGCGCCGCTCGAACTCCTCGTCGGTCATGTCGTCCAGGTCACGTCCTGTGATGGCCTGGCTGGGATCGTCGATGACGCCCAGTTCCTTGGCGATCGCGACCGCCGTGTCCCTGTGATCCCCGGTGATCATCACGACGCTGACGCCCGCGTTCCTGCAGGTATCGACCGCCGCTTTCACCTCAGGGCGAACGGGGTCTATCATCGCCTCGATGCCGACGAAGATGAGGCTGCGCTCTATAGCCTCCGGCTCAATGTCGGCGGGCAAGGTATCCATTTCCCTGTACGCCAGCGCCAGCGAGCGCAGCGCCCGGTCGGCGAACCGCTTGTTTCGAGCCAGTATGCCGTGCAGCCTGTCGGGGGTCAGCGGGGCGACATGGCCGTTATCCAACGCGTGGGTGCAGCGGCGCAGTATCTCGTCCGGCGCGCCCTTCGTGAACTGGATGAACCCTCCGTCGTGCGCGTTAATCGTTGTCATCATCTTGCGCGTACTGTCAAACGGCGCTTCGGCTGCGCGCGGGTATTTGAGGGACAGTTCGTTCTTGTTGAATCCTTCCTTGAGCGCGAACGCTACGAGCGCGTTCTCCGTCGGGTCGCCGACTATCTCGCCGTCCGAACCCAGTTGGGAATCGCTGCACAGCGCCATGCCCTTGACGAGCAGATCCTTGTCGCCATAGCTTTCGACGACTGTCATCTTGTTCTGGGTGAGCGTGCCCGTTTTGTCGGAACAGATGATCTGCGCGCAGCCCAGGGTTTCTACGGCGGTCAGGCGGCGGATAATGGCGTTCTTCTTGGCCATGTTAGTCACGCCGATGGAGAGCACTATCGTCACGACGGCGGCCAGTCCCTCCGGGATTGCGGCCACGGCCAGCGACACCGCCAGCATGAAGCTGGACAGTATGCCCTCCGCGCCGAACTCGCCCTCGCTGATCAGTCTCACCGCGAACACGACGGCGCAGATCGCCAGCACCAATATGCTAAGAATCTTGCTAAGGCTGGACAGTCGCTTCTGCAGCGGAGTCTCTTCATCCTCGGCGGCCTGTATGACGCCGGCGATCTTGCCCATCTCGGTATCCATGCCGACGGCGGCGACCACCCCCTCGCCGCGTCCGTACGCTACGCTGGATCCCATATACGCCATGTTCCTGCGGTCTCCCAGCGATACGCCGCCCCTGTCGTCGCCCGTCAACGCATCGGTTCGCTTGTTTACCGGAACGGATTCGCCTGTCAGCGCTGCCTCTTCGATCTTCAGGCTGGCGCATTGGATCAGCCTTATGTCGGCCGGGACGGCGTCCCCGGCCTCAAGCAGAACGACGTCGCCCACGGCGAGTTCGGACGACGGCACGCGGATAACGGCGCCGCCGCGTCGGACTTTGGCGGTGGCGGCGCTCATTTCCTGCAGCGCCTCTATGGCCTTTTCCGCCTTGCTCTCTTGGTACACGCCCAGTACGCTGTTGATGATCACCACGGCCAGGATGATCCCCGCCTCGGCGAACTCGTTAGCGTTCCCGCCCTCGGCGACCGCTATCGCCACTGAAACGGCGGCGGCGGCCAGCAGCACCAGCACCATCGGGTTGAGCAGCTGTTCAAAGAAACGTCGCGGCAGGGACTTGGTCTTGGCCTTCGCCAGTTCGTTGCGACCGTTCTTCGCGAGTCTGGACGCAGCCTCGTCGTCGCTCAGGCCGGCCTCGCTGGAATTAAGCGCGCGCAGTACATCGTGGACGCTGTGCAGGTAATGGTCAGTCATAGCCGCCGCCTTTCCGCCCGTACCGAACGGGCAAGCCAACCGCTCTCCGTTTTGGTGCATATACAAAAAGACCAAAACAGAGACATTCTCTGCTTTTGGTCTTGCTTCCCTCTGCCGTCAAGGATGATCCTTGACACGGGTTCGGCGACCAGGAACGGATTCGTTCCGGTTGTTGACCGCCGAATATTAAGCTACTCCCCAAGAGCCGACGCGCCCGTCAACATAAGTTGCTAGACGGAACAGTATTATTATATGGGGAACGGTATTGTTAGTCAAGCGCTATTTGTTATGCGGCGGCGCGTCCGCGCCTTCGGGAAGGGGATTCGCGTCCCACTCCCGATCTCTCCCCAGGAGGATCCCCCCTCTGTCGCTGCGGCGACATCTCCCTTGATGGGGCGATGAGGGATGGAGGGATGGGTTGCGCTGCGAGGTAGACTATGAATGTTTTACGATTTCATCCTCTTTTTGGGAATACGGTATAGAGCGCTTTCGGAATTCGCATCATATAAAGAAAATGGAAGCGAGGATCTGAGAATGACAGACAACCTTAAGCTTAACGCGACACGGATAAAAATGATCGCGCTTATCCTGATGGCGATCGATCATATTCATCAAATGTTTGTTCCGTTCGGCGCCCCGACGTGGATGACATGGTTCGGTCGACCGGTTTTCCCGCTTTTTTTGTTTTGCTCGGCGGAAGCGTTTCACTTTACCCGCGATCGGAAGAAATACCTGTGGCGGCTGTTGATAGCCTCATGGGCGATGACGCTGCTGACCTTTATAACCCAGTTCGCGCTGCCGAACCCCGAAATCGTTCTGATAAACAATGCGTTCACCACGTTCTTCATTGCCGGGCTTTATATGCAGGCCTGAGATGTTATTGCGGATGGGGTTAAGGACGGCGAGTGGCGGAAAATCGCCGGAGGCGTCGGCCTTGCCCTGATCCCGATTTTATCCGCTGTTCCATATTTTGTGCTCATAGCGCAGTTGAAGAACGGCAATGCGTCTTTGCTTAAGTTCCTACGCGTCTTCATGCTTGCGATATCGCTGTTTCCCAGCGTTTTAACCACCGAAGGCGGGTACGTTATGGTGGCGCTGGGCTTGCTGTTTTACATTTTGCGGAAATGGCGCTGGGCACAGGTGGCTGCCCTCGTGGCGGTTTCGGCGGCTCTGTTCATTCGCGGAGCCGACGAGACCAATCAATGGCTGATGGCGCTCGCGGCAGCGCCCATGTTCATGTACAACGGCGAGAAGGGAAGCGGGATGAAACGGTTATTTTACATATTCTACCCCGCGCACATTATAGGCCTGTATATTATCTCTACGCTGCTTATGATGTACTGGCCTGAGGGGATCAACCTATCGGCGATGTGAACCCCGCCCGCTTGCCACGCTAGCTTGCGCCTTAAACCTGCCTGGGCGCGAGCGACGCTTTTGTCCACCCGCGCCCGTAGGAATAACGAATCGCGTTGTCGGTCAAG
>JAITDK010000322.1 GCA_031282605.1 Oscillospiraceae bacterium | reverse complement strand
CATGGATGATCCCGCACGATCCCGACGAGTATCTGCGGCTGATACAGGCCGTCGATCGCGAGCGGCTGGCGGTGCATATGGATCTGGCGAACTGGATCACAGACACGCGGAAGTTGTTCTTCAGCAAGGAATTCGCGCAGGAGTGTTTCGCGAAGCTGGGTTCGCGCGTGCGCAGCTGCCACCTGAAGGACGTCGCGCTTGCGCCGGAGTTCACGCTGCGGCTGCTGGAGTCAAGGGTAGGCGAGGGTTGTGTCGATCTGCTGGAATACGCGCGCCTGGCCGACAAGGCTGATCCCGACATGCCGGTGCTGCTGGAGCACCAGCCCAGCGACGATATATATAAGGAAGATCTGCGAAAGGTTCAGGAGCTGTTTAAGGAGGTGTGATCATGACGCCGAGAGAGATTATCAGGCGCGTTATCAGGCATGGCAGCCCGCCGCGATTAGGATGGGACTTCCACGACGAGCGGTATCAGGATATCAAACACGTTGGGCTGGGGCGGCTGATCAAGCCCGGTACGGAACGATATGCCGATTGGGGCGACTATCCCGAACTGCGCAAGCGCGTGCCGCGTTTCAACGGTGAATTGAGCATGGATCATTATGGGAACATACTGGGACGATTGAACGGGATCACTAAGGGCGAGTGCGTGCGCGGCGTGATCCAGGAGGATTGGGCCGAGTTCGACGGGTATGAGTTCCCCGAGTTGAACTACGAGGCGGCAGGGGTCGTGAAGGCGCAAAACCTGAAGGCTCAGGATAAGTATGTGCTGACGGGACTGCCGGGGGTGTTCTCCGCGCTGCGCGACATGAGACACATGGAGAACGCGCTGATGGACGTAGTCGCGGAGCCGGAACAGATCGAGGCGTATTACCAACGCTATCTGCCGCGACTGCTTGAGGCGGTGACGCTAGCCGCCGACTGCGGCGTCGACGGCGTGATCATCGGCGACGACTGGGGTATGCAAACGGGTCCGTTCATCAGTCCGGCCGCGTTCCGAGAACTGTTCAAGCCGGTGTACAAGGCCATCGCGGACGCGTGCCACGCGCGGGACGTGGACTTCATATTCCACTCGTGCGGACGCGTGCTGCCACTCGTTGACGATATGATCGGCGCGGGGATCGACTGCTTCCAGTTCGACCAGCCGGAGACTTCCGGCGTAACGCTTTGGGCGAAGGAGTATGGCCGAAAGACGTCCTTCTATTGCCCGGTGGACATACAGAAAATTATGTCGACGGGCGACCGCGCGCTGATAGAGAAATCCGCGCTGCACATGGCGGACGAGTTCAGGAAATACGGCGGGTCGCTGATCGCGAAGGATTACCCAACGTGGTTTGAGATAGAGGTAAAGGATGAGTGGGCGCGCTGGGCGATGGATGTGATCGTCGCGAATTCGGCTATATGAGCCTGCCTGTAACGGCGACGGCGTTCCGCACGCAGGACGCCGCGCTGCAGCGGATATACGACGCCGCCGTAGATAAATTAAGACGGAATCTTAAGGATTTCCAAGGCCGCCGCGTATTGATTGAAGGCGGCGGCTACAATAAGATATGGTTGGAGACGCAACCGATGGGCGGAGTCATGTTCGCCGGGCATGATCTCGCCGCCGCAGTCAATAACGTCACATTGTTCATGGAGCGTCAACGCGGCGACGGCAGAATCCCTGGCAGCATTGAGGACAAAGGCGATCGATTGGAAGCGCAATTCAACAAGTTCCAGGGTTTCTGCTTCCCCGCCGAGGCCGTCGACTTGCTGGATTGGATCGGCGACGATCGTTTATACATCGAATCGCTGTACGACACTCTGGCGCGGTTTGACGCTTATCTGTGGCGGACGCGCGACAGCGGCGGCAGCGGCTGCCTGGAATCATGGTGCGTAACGGATACGGGTGAAGACGGTGCGCTTCGCTATGCCGACGCTCCGTTCTGGTGGACGGAGGATACGCCGCCAGAAGGCTTCTCCGTCGTACCGATACAATCCATGGATGTGACGTGGTACTCCGTCAGCGCGCGGGATGCGCTGGCCGACCTATCCGTTAGGCTGGGCAACGGTCGGCGTGAATCGTGGCGCGCAAAGGCCGACGCTGTTCGCGGCCGCATATTCGAATACCTGTGGGACGATCAGCGCGGCGCGTGCTTCGACCGCGACAAGCGCGGCGCGGTGATGCCGACATTGCTGCATAACAACCTGCGGGTGATGTACGGCGGCGGATTCTCGCGGTACATGGCCGATCGTTTTGTGACGGAACATCTGTTAAACCCCGACGAATTCTGGACGCCGACGCCGCTGCCGTCAGTCGCGGCCAACGATCCCTTGTTCCGCAACGCCAGCGGCAACAACTGGAGCGGGCAGCCGGAAGGATTGACATACCAGCGATCGATACGCGCTCTGGAGAATTATGGCTGCGATCACCTGTTAGCGCCGATATTCGACAAGCTGACCGCCGCGATCGGTCACGGCTGCGTATTCACCCAGCAATACGACCCGTTCACCGGACATCCTTCCAGCGACAAGGACGGGTATGGGCCGACGATGCTGGCCGCACTGGCGTTTATCGCCCGGATGCACGGCGTCGCACCGCGCCGTGGCGAGATGCTCTGGGGCGCGCGAGGCGGCGCGGCCTGCGAGTATACGCTGACTATTGGCGATAATGTTTATGAGCTGCGTGGGAATGGCGACGTGTTCGAGGGCGCTGTGAATGGCAAGCGCCGCTTCACAACGGAAGCGGGTTTCCGCGTCGTGACGGACACGTCTGGGAACGTAATAAAGAGGATTAAAATATAAGGAATTGGCGTCATGATTAGCAGGCCGAATAATAGTATACCCAACGAGCAAACCATATTTCAAGCATTCACGGGCGGCTTGCCCTGACTGTACCTGTATCGGTGCGCGCGCTCGCCGCGTTTGCGCACCCCGGCCATGACCTGACGCCTGGCGCGGGAGTGCGCCGGATGCGCGAGGGCGCTAAACTGCACCGTCTTCTGCAGCGAATGTCGGCGGACGGTGTCGCGGAGCGCCGTGTTTCGCTGCTGTTTTCGCACCTGAATATAGACCTGCTTGTCACCGGACGCATAGACCGCCTCGTGCCCGGCGATCCGCCCATAGTCGAGGAATTCAAGTTAGCCAGTCGTCCCATATCCGCTCCCATACCCGAACACTGGACGCAGGCCGTTATATACGCGCATATGCTCGCGCAGTCCGAGTCTCTCGACGCAGTCCAGGTCAAGCTGATATACGCCGCGCAGGATGGCGGTACGCTCGGCCTATTCAGGTCTGTCGAATCGCGCGTTGATTTAGAGGACGAATTTCGCGCCGTCGCCGAGCCTTTCTGCGCGTATATCGCGGGAGGGTTGTCGTGGCGCGCCGCGCGTGACGAATCGCTGCGCGGTATGCGCTTCCCGTATCCTGAGCCGCGGCCGGGACAGCGCGCGTTCGCGGCGCACGTTCGACAGGCGATTATATCGAAACGGCGGTTGTTCGCGGAGGCTCCGACAGGCATCGGCAAAACCAGCGCGGCGTTAGTCCCGGCAGTGCGCGCGTTGGCCGCCGGATACACCGAACAAGTGTTTTTCTTGACGGCGAGAACCACCGCGCGTTTAGCCGCGTTGGACGCGTTAGAGCGGATGCGCGCGCAAGGTGTTCATCTGCGTTCGGTTGTGCTTACCGCTAAAGAATTATGCTGCCCTCACGCGCGTGAGGCCGCCGGGGCGTTTCGGTGCGCTATGACGGATTGCCCGGAGGCGGTAGGGTTCTACGACAGATTGGCTGAAGCGGCGCCGGATTTCCTGCGCGTGGAAAACGCCACCCCGGACGCGATAGCGGCGATGGCGCGTTCCGCCAAACTGTGTCCGCATGAACTGTCGCTGTCTCTGGCCGAGGCTGCGGACGTGGTGCTGTGCGATTACAACTACGCGTTTGATCCGTCGGTTCAGCTGCAAAGAGTGTTCCGAGTGAAGAAGCCGGTCACGCTGTTGATCGACGAAGCGCATCACCTGGGCGAACGCGCGCGGAACATGCTCTCCGCGACTGTATCGACCGATTCGCTCAAGGCGTCACGGCGTGAGATGGGTCAGGCGCTGGGACGCAAGTCAGAACCATACGCCGCGATGACGAAGCTGATTCGCGCCATGGAATCCATCAGCGCGTGGAACGACGAGGAAAGGCTGGACGCGCCGCCCGACACCCTCCTGCCCGCGCTATCAGACGCGCTGGATCAATCGCTGGCCGCTCTGCCGACGGCTGCGCTGCCCGTGACGCATAATGTGGTCAGGCCGCTGACATCCATGCGCGCGGCGTTGACCAGTCAAACGATCCCCTTCGCGTGGCTGATCCGGCGAGGCGAACCGCAGGGAAACAACGCGCGGCTGAACAATAAGAAACACACCGAACTGACCGCGCTGTGTCTCGACGTCGCTCCGCACATCGCCGCGTGTACGAAACGGTTATGCGGATGTGTGTTCTTTTCCGGGACTTTCTCGCCGCTGCCCGCTATGCGCTCGCTGCTGGGCGGCGACAATGAGGATGCGCTGCTGTCGCTTCCGTCGCCGTTTCCGCCTGAGCGGCTGCTGACGCTGTGGATGGCTCACTCGACTCGATATCAGGCGCGGCAATCCTCGTCGCGCGCGGTCGCTGAGACGCTGGCGGCGTTCGCGCGGCATTCGCCGGGTAATCTATGGTTCTGCTTTCCGTCCTACGCATATCTGGAGATGATTCGCGCCGCGCTGGTTTACGCCGCTCCTGAGTTGGAGTTGGTCGTGCAGCCGCGCGTGTCGGGCGCGGAGGCGGCATTCGCGCGGCAGTCGTTCATCGATATGTTCCAAGAGGACACGCGGCGGATAGGGATGATCGTGCTAGGCGGATCGTTTGGCGAGAGCGTGGATCTGCCTGGCGGACGGCTGACCGGCGCGGCGGTGGCGGGGGTGGGGTTGCCTCAGGTGAACCTGGAGCAGGAAACCCTGCGCGCGTACTATGACGAACGGTTCGGCGACGGATTTCAGGCGGCGTATCGCGTACCTGGTATGCATAAGGTAATACAAGCCGCCGGTCGGGTCATACGATCCTCTAACGATAAGGGCGCGCTGCTGCTGCTGGATGAGCGGTATGGGCAGGATGATTACGCCGACCTGCTGCCCGCGCACTGGACACGGTTCACGCAGTGCGATTCGAATGAGGAATTGATTGAGCGGCTGCAAACGTTCTGGGAGGGTGAGCGATAATGAAACCGTTGACGTTCGACCAAGCGTATCCGCGCGAGCGTGTCGCCTCAACCGAAGAACACCTGATGGATGTATGGCGCGGCGACATGCGGCGCGTCTATTCCTGCGTATCGACGACGCCCGACTATAGACGGGTGGACGACCCCATAAAGCAGGCTGAATTGGCCGCGCAGAACCTGACGCGCGGTTATCAGCTGCCGGGTTTCAACATACCGCGGGTGACCGCGGATTTCGGTACGGCCATCGAACCCGCTATTCACAGCGTGGAGGAAGCGGACTCGTTCCTATCGCTCGAGCCTGCCTCAACCGGCGGCGCGCGGCGCGCCCACAGGTTGTACCTCGACGTATGCGAGAAACTGCAAACCGAGCCATACGACCGACTGTACGCAACAACCTTGAGCATCCAAAGCCCGCTCAACACCGCCGCGTTATTGTGGGATCATACCAGCTTCGCATCGGCGATGGACAGCGAACCCGCCGCTGTGCATCGCTTTCTTGACCGTTTGACGGATCGCCTTATCGCTGTCATAGAGTCCTCGATCGACGCCGCGAAAGGCAAGATATGCGGCGCGCCTTGGCCATACATCTGGCTGCCGCCTGACCTAGGCGTCTCAATAACGGACGACTACATGTCCCTAATCCCCGCCGAAAAGTACAAAGAGTTCGGCATACCATATATCGAGCGTGTCAGCCGTCGTTTCGGCGGACTGTTCCTGCACTGCGGCGGCGCATACTCGCACCAATTGCCTAACCTGCGCGATTCCGGCATAAACCTGCTGGGTCTGACGTTCAGCCATCCCTATACCAAACTGTCCGACATTTATAGAGTATTCCAGGATTCGATCGTGCTGGTTCCCTACCTGGCTCCCGCCTCCAACGGACAATACCCAAACAAATCGGCCTTCCTCACCGATCTAATCCGCAGCGCGCCTCCCGAAGCCCGGCTATGGTTCATTTTGCATCCTGAGGAACGGGATTTCATGATGCAGATGACGATCATCCAGTCGCACATTACCTCCCACCGATTCTAACGTTTCCGCTTCCCTCGCATCTGCCCGACCTTAACGACGGGTTGATTTACTCCCCCCCAAATGGGATAAGGGTTCGTTGTAAGCGAACCTACAACAAACCCTTGATTAGCGCGTTCCCTGATCCCCGTTCGCCCTCGCCCCGTCACTGCTTGGTCTGCACGTCGTCCAATATCTTGACCTCGACGTCGAAGTTAAGCGTCTCGCCCTCCGGAATAGGATCGCCCATCTTCAGTCCTGACAGGTTCGGGATACGGTACACCTCCAGCGTGACAGTTTCGCCGACCTTATGCGATTGAACCTTCGCGGTGAGTTCGCTCGTAGTGCGGACACGCTCGCCGTCAGCCTTCATAATGATGTCGTATGGCTTCAAGCCGGCCTGTTCGGCTGGGGAACCGGATTCGACTATCTGGATTACTATGCCCTTGGGCAGTGAGGATTCAGTCGGCTCGTCGGTGTCGCTGCCGGTATCGCTGATTGATACGCCGATGCGGGGACGCATAACCTGCTGATACTGGATCAGATCGGGCACTACCGTCTTGACCGTGTTGACCGGGATCGCATAGCCGACACCTTCGATGGATGCGATGCCGAACATACCGCTGGACGACATTTTGATTGACGGTATCCCTATCAATTCACCCTTCGTATTGAACATCGCGCCGCCGCTGTTGCCGCTGTTGATGGCGGCGTCGGTCTGGATCATGTCGGTGCTGATAGTAGTGGTTCGCTGACGGTTGCTGGAACTGCTGACCGGCACCTCACGATTCAGGCCGCTGACCACGCCGACAGTCAGCGTGTTGGTCAGACTGGCGTCCAGCGGCGTGCCGATGACCATAACCCACTCGCCAACCTCGACCGCATCAGAGTCGCCCAGCGGTACGGCGGGCAGCGTAAGAGCGGCGTCGGTCACCTTGAGAACGGCTAGATCCGTCGTCGAGTCGGAGGCGACCAGCTCGGCCGGGTATTCCTCGCCGCCGACGGTGATCGAGTAGCTCGTCGCGCCTTCAACCACGTGGTTGTTTGTTACTATATAACGCGTTGACCCTTCGACGCGGACGACTACGCCCGATCCGGCCAGCTGCGACTGCGCGCTCTGATACACCCGCCCATACTGGAACGACGCGCGCTGTACCACGTTCACGCTTACCACCGAGGGACTAACCTGCTTGTAAACCGTCTGGAATGGACTCTCTACGCCGGGCAGCGTCTCCAGCGGCGCGGCGGCTTCCGCAACAGCGGCGCTTTGACGCATCCCTAACGCGTAACCAGTTACCAGAATCGCCATTACCGCGCACAGCGCGATAACCGACGGCCAAAGAGACTTGCCTGAAATACGAACACGCTTCATGAGTTACTCCTCCTTGCGTTCTCTCGAACAATGTTTTGTTGAATCTATCGGTAAGGTGTGTTTCCCTTCCGTTCATGAAGAAGTATAACAAGCGTGTTTTACTAACGTATGAACAGTATGTAAATGATTCGGAAAATCATGTTTTTGATTGCGCGGGGTGGGGGAACGCGTTGGATGAGGGGTGCGTTGCGTCGCGTAAGCGTCGGCTGTTCGCTGCGGCGGGACGCTGTTCGATCTGCGGATCGAATGCGCTTTAAGTTTGTGGCGCCCCGCCACTATGACGTTAGTTGACTATTCCATTATACTATTTTACTGGCGGGGCGCAGGGTTGGAACGATGGTACAGGGGAACGAGGAACGTCCCTGCGGGGAGCCTGGGACTCTGTCCCAGACCCTGCGAAGGGCTATCCGCCCTTTCGAAACCCGACCAGGCTTCGC
>JAITDK010000247.1 GCA_031282605.1 Oscillospiraceae bacterium | reverse complement strand
CAGGATCGCGGTTCGTACCTGGATACGGTTGTGTGATGAACCCCAAACCGGGATGCGGTCCGTTTGATAACCCCTGCCCGCCGGGGTGGCGGATGGTGCCTGGCGTGGGCTGCGTAATGAACGATTGCGCCGTGGACGACAACTGGTGCTGTCCGACCGGCCCGACATGGTGCGGTTGGGGCGCGGGCGGTACGATCAACGTCAACGTAAACGTTACGTGCACAGGCGGCTGGCCGACCGGCCCATTCCCGACGGGGCCTTGGCAGTGCCCATGTCCGTGCCCGCCGTGGCCGGTGTTCCCGGTGCTGCCGCCGCCGCCGCTCCCGCCGCCGCCACCGATGTGCCCGCCAGGCTCGACGTACATTCCCCCGATGGGATGCGTAGGCCACACCCCCCGAGAATGCCCGCCCGGCTCGCATTACGATCCTCAGTTGTGCGCCTGCGTAGGCGATATGACCTGTCCGCCCGGCTCGCATTACGATCCTCAGTTGTGCGCCTGCGTAGGCGATATGGCCTGCCCGCCCGGCTCGCATTACGATCCTCAGCTGCGCGCCTGCATAGGCGATATGGACTGTCAGCCGTGCGCCGTCTGCGGACGCTACCCCTGCGTATGCCCTCCGCGTGGTCCCAGGCCGCCGGAACCGCCGCGTATCCCGTTCCAAAACGAGGAAGGCTCGCCGTACGGCACGGTCGAGGAACGGCCGATATGTCCGCCAGGCTCGCATTACGACGCTGAATGGCGTGGATGCGTCGGCGATATTGCAGGCCCGACGCTGTCCAACGGCCCTGCTCCGCCGTGGAAATCCCGCGCGCCCGACGACGCGCAAAACGGAGACGTGACAGTACCGCACGATGGTCTATCTGAATATAATGAATTGCGCGCGTCAAATTCTGAACCAGGAGGGGCTTAAGTCATGACACCCATGAACCCCGTCTCATACCCAGATCAGTACTGCCCGGGCGGTTATCAACAGCCATTCTGCCCGAGCGGCACACATTTCGTGTGGGGGATTGGCTGTGTACCCGACGGTTCCGGCTCGGCTCCGGCGCCCTGTCCTGGTACGCCGCCCCCGTGTCCACCGCCCCCGTGCCCGCCACCCCCGTGCCCTCCCCCGTGTCCGCCGGATCACGTGGAACCCGAGTGCGAATGCAGATGTCCGGATGGGATGCATTATGAACGTGGCTGCGGCTGCGTTCCCGACGCGCCCCCGTCTCCGCCGCTGCTTCCATGCCCGCCGCCGTGTGAATCCGTCGGATGTCCGCCAGGAACACACCTGGTTCCCGGAGTCGGATGCGTCGTGGACTTCGTGTGCCCGCCTGGATCGCATTACGAGCCGGGACGCGGGTGCGTGCAATCCATCGCGTGCCCGCCCGGATATTGCTACGACTGCGAGCGCGGCTGCGTTGATGAGAGAGGATGTCCGATCGGGACGCACTTCGTCGCGGATTACGGCTGCGTGCTGGATCCCGTGTGCCCGGAAGGTTATCGCTATGAATGCGGCATTGGCTGCGTAATCGGCGAGGAATGCCCGCCGGGCAAGCACTTCGAGTATGGATTGGGCTGCGTAGACGGCCCGCCGTGCGGCGAGGGGAGATACTATGAACCCGGCAAGGGATGCATGCCCGCGCCGCCCTGCCCGCCGGGGATGAGATACGACCACTTCCGGGGATGCGTGCCTGTAATCTGCGGTTCGGAGGAGCATTTTGTGCCCGGGTTCGGCTGCGTGAAGAACGACGCGCCCCTCTGCCCGCCAGGCTCCAAGTATTACGCGGGCTATGGATGTATGCCCGACCCGGATTATGATCCTTGTCCGCCTCCGCCGGATCCGCCTCCGCCACGTGTTGAATGCCAGCGTCCGGCGCCGCCGTATCCGCCAGCGCCTATGTATCCGCCGTATTGCGCGACATGTGGATGCTTGAAGCCGTGCTCGTGCGACGACGAACGCCACCGGCATTCCCCGGCAATGCCGCGCCCGTGTCCGCACTGCCATAAATCGCCGTGCCGCTGCCATTATGGATATCCGGACGCGGGGTATCCGTGGCAGGATTATTACAAGACTGAGCCGAGGCCTTGCCCGCGATGCCATCAAGACCCGTGCCGCTGCCCGAAGGACGGTTACGATCACCGCGAACCGTATCCGACCGGGATCGTCGAACGTATTCTGCCTGAACGCTGCGACGGAAAGAGCTGCCGATGCCGTGAGAGCGGCGAATCGTGCAAGTGCCATGAACGCGGCGAGCCATGCAGGTGTCAGGAGCATGGCGATCCATGCCAGTGCGCGTCCAACGGCGGCGTGAACGACCCTAGCTGCGGCGGCGGCGAACTGAGAACCAAACGCAGCGTGCTGATGCCGCTCGATCCCATGGTAGACAGGAACGGTACCGTTCAGTTGCAGCGCTGGGATAAAAAGAAGCCATGGCTGAGAACCGGATGCGAAAGAATAGGTTGCAGAATGTAATCATTATATACTATAGATAAGGCGAAACGGGATTCCAGAACCGCTGGAACCCCGTTTTTTATTATTGTCGTCGTTATCTAGAAGGCGTCAATCCAGCTTTTCCAGCGACTTAGTCTCGTCGAAAACATAGCTGATACGCGACGGTCTGGCCGCCCAGCGCGCCGCGTTGACCAGCACCTTTTTGACATTCTCGTCGTAGTAGATCGGGAACGTCTCGTGTCCAGGCTGGAAGAAGAATATACGACCGCCGCTGCGCGTCCAGCAACAGCCGCTGCGGAAGACCTCGCCGCTCGGGAACCAGCTGACGAACACCAGGCTTTCGGGCGTGGGTATATCGAAGTGCTCGCCGTATGTCTCCTCTTGAGGCAGTTCAAAGTAGTCGCCGATGCCTTCCGCGATCGGGTGCGAGTAGTCCAGCTTCCACAGCCGGGTCTTCAGCCCCTCCTCGTGCCAGCGCAGTCTGCCTGTGTTTGTGCCCATCAGTTTGGCGAACGGCTTGGACGCGTGCGCGGAATGCAGCGCTACGAAGCCCATCCCGTTATGGACGTGCTTTATTACGCGGTTGACCGCCTCGTCGCTGACCAGATGGTGCCACATGTGTCCCCACCAGAACAGCACGTCCGTCTGGGACAGCGCATCCTCGGTCAGTCCGTGTTCCGGATCATCAAGCGTCGCGGTACGGGTTTGAATGTCCGGCGCGGCTGACAGCGCGGCCGCTACCTGACCGTGAATGCCCTTGGGGTAGACTGATCTGATTAGATCGCTCGTCTGTTCGCCGCGGTTCTCGTTCCATACCAGGACGCGGATAGTTTTCAACTCGGGCATTTTGAGCCAACTCCTTGTCGAATTTATTCCTATCGGTTACAATAATCCTGCGCCGTACCGAAACGGCGCTGTCGATTCCGGCTAAGCGGCATATTCAGGGATTCGACGCAGGCGGGCGATTTCCTTCTTTAATTTCCTTCTTTGTTCGCGGGTTGCCGCCAGGAATACAATACGGGAGGCGCATGGGTTGAGGATTTCCAGGACGATGAAGCTGGTGCTGATGATTGTCGTCGTATGCGCGGGTGTCGCGATGGCGCGTCGAGCCGACGCATCCGGGGCGGAAGTGTTGCTGACCGATCTATATGTGTCGCTTAACGGCATAGAGGGGAACGCGGGCTCCATTGACGATCCTCTGCCGTCGCTGGACGCGGCGCGATTGAGGCTGCGCCAAGTGCCCGGCGACCACACCGTCACCGTTTGGATACAAGGCGGGGTATACGACGTCGGTCAGGCGATCGAGTTTACTAACGACGACCGCGATAACGTGATTTACCGCGCGCTGCCGGGTCAGTCGCCCGTGCTGGACGCGGGGCTGCCGATCGCGGGCTTCGGCGAGACGACGATAGACGGCGTGACGGTATGGGCTGCGCTAGTTCCGCCATTGTTATTACAAGGCGGCGATGATCAGGTGCTCGCGCTGTACGACGACGAGGGCGCTCTGCCGCTGAACCGCTATCCCAAGACTGGGTATCTGGAGGCGGATCGGTTCGAACTTAATGACGCGGCGTCCGCGCTGCGTTATGGCAGCGAGGGCGAGCTGTCGAATGTGAACAGCTTCCGCGCGTTTTTCGCCGGAAAGGATCTGACGGGTTCAGGGGTGAACCCGGCGGCGTTTGCCGATCCGCAGAACGTGCTCGTGCGTATACTCCATCTGTGGAAGGATGAGACGGCGTACCTGCGCGGCTATGATCCCCAGACGGGCAGGATTGCGTTATCCAGGGCGACCAGCCTGACCATATGGCCGGGCGATCAGTATTACTTCGAGAACATGCGCGAGGGGCTGTCGCTTCCGGGTTCGTGGTATCTGGATCGGAACGCGGGGGTGTTGCTCGTCGTGCCGAAGCCCGGCTGGGATATATCGGCGCTTACGCTGCGCGCGGGCGTGTCGGATCGGATAATGACGCTGAGCGGACTGGATAATGTTACGTTTAAAGACGTCACGTTCACGCATACGGGTTGGTCGGTGCCGGATGAGGCGGACTTCCCGCAGGCCGCGTATGACGTAGAGGCGGCGGTATTCGCGCTGAATTGCAGCTACTTGTCGTTCGAGGGCTGCGTGTTCCGCGACCTGGGCGGTACGGCGCTGAAGCTGTATCAAGGCGTGAGCGATTCTAAGGTGGCGGGATGCCTGTTCGAGAGGGTAGGCGCGAACGGCGTGTTCGTCCACGGGGTGAACATGCGCCGCGATCCGCGCCGGGATGAGCGGATCGAGATAACGGATAATGAAATACACGATTATGGAGTGAACTATCACAACGCGGTGGGCGTGCTTCTGG
>JAITDK010000096.1 GCA_031282605.1 Oscillospiraceae bacterium | reverse complement strand
ATGCCCCAACGCAGTGTGCGCCGCTTGCCGCGCCGATTCGCCAGCGCGAGATTCTCCTCTATCGTCATGTCGGCGGCGGTACCCATCATGGGATCTTGGAACACACGACCCAGGAACCTCGCGCGCCTGTATTCGCTCCAGCGGTTTACCGGCACTCCGTCGATGGATATCTCGCCCGCGTCGATCGGGTACACGCCCGCTACGCAGTTCAGCAGTGTAGACTTGCCCGCGCCATTGCCGCCGATCATCGTCACAAAGTCGCCGCGCTCCACTGACAATTCGACGCCTGTCAGCGCGGTCTTCTCATTAGGCGTTCCGCGGTTGAATATCTTGGTCAGGTTCGCGATTGTAAGCAACGCGCGGCCCCCTTAATCCATTTCAATTCTCACTTCAAAGGCCACTTCACCTGCCACTTCAATTTCCACTTCGATTCCCATTTCAGTTGACAGTATGGTTGTAATCTTATACTGGATTCAACTATTCGGCTTAAGCTTGTGCGAACCTCGCAGCGCGGCGGTAAGATGCGGTGTCGACAGCGCGGCGGCGACCGTAATCGCCGTGAACAGCTTGAGATCGTTTGGGTTCATGCCCAGTTCCATAACCACGGCGATGATTATCCTATAGACGACCGCGCCCAGTACGACCGAGACCAGCCGCACATAAAAATGGCGCTTGCCGAACAGCACCTCGCCCACGATCAACGACGCCAGTCCTATCACGATCGAACCCATACCCATCTGTATATCGGCGAACGACTGCGATTGTCCGATCAAAGCGCCTGAGAGCGAGACCAAGCCGTTGCTGAGCATCAGTCCGACGATTATCATTGTATCCGTATGCACGCCTTGCGCGCGAACCATGTTCGGGTTGTTGCCCGTCGCGCGGATCGCGCTGCCCAATTCAGTTCCGAAGAACCAATACAGCGCGGTGATTATTATTAACGCCAGCCCGCCGCCCATGATTATCCACGACGCGTACTTGCTAAGCCCCAGGTTGGTCAGCGGGGTAAACAGCGTTTTCATTCGAAGTATCGATATGTTTGCCGTACCCATTACATGGAGGTTGATCGACCACAGCGCGATCATTGTAAGTATGCCGGACAGCAGCGCGGGGATGCGCAGCTTTGTATGAAGCGTGCCGGTTATGAGTCCTGCGGCCAGCCCGCAGACGAACGCCAGTATCGTGCCGATTGCCGGACTGCCCCCCGCGCGGATAACGGCGGTGCAGGCCGCCGCGCCCAGCGTTATGCTGCCCTCGACGGTTAGATCGGCGACGTCCAGTATCCGGTATGTAATATAAATACCAATGACCATGACAGACCAAAGCAGCCCCAGCGCAATGGCCGGGACGGCTAGCGAGACTGCGGACTGTATGAACGGCATACGAGTTGTACCTCGCTGCACCGGAACGGACGCAGCGAACCGCGCCCGTTCCGGTGCGTTATTTTATTCCATCTCGAACGCGTACTGCAGCAGATCCTCGGGAATCTCCAGTCCGATCTCGGCGGCGAAGGTCGCGTTTATCGAATAGTCGTATTCGGTCTGGCTCTCGACGGGCATCTCGCTGATTTTCAGGCTCGGATCCTGCAGCAAGCGTATTGCCATCAGGCCTGTTTGATAGCCCAGGTTGTAATAGTTGATTCCGATGGTGCCCAGTCCGCCCTGCGAGACCATGCCGGACTCGCCGCAGATAACCGGCTTCTTCGCCTCGACGGCGACTCCGTATATGATGGGCATGGAGGACGCCATTACGTTATCGGTCGGCAGGTAAAGCGCGTCCACCTGCTTGATGATGGATTCCGCCGCCTGTTGAACCTCGTTGCTGCTGGTGACTGTCACTTCCTCGTATACCAGTCCGCGCGACTCGATGGCGGTCTTGGCGGCGGCAGCCTGCACGACGGAGTTGACTTCGCCTGAATTATACATCACTCCGATGGTCTTCACGTCCGGCACGAGGGTTTGAACCAGGCCGATCTGGGAGTCGATGGAGGCCATATCGGTGGTACCTGATACGTTTGTGCCGGGAACCTCGTTTGACTCGACCAAGCGAGCCTCCACGAAGTCAGTGATGGCGGTGGCCAAGATGGGGATATCGGTTGTTTTACCCGCGACGGCCAGCGCGGCGGGTGTGGCTATGGCCAGGATCAGATCCTCGCCGTTGCTTATGAACCTATCCGCGATCGTAGCCAGGTTGGACTGGTCGCCCTGCCCATTCTGGAAGTCCACAATGATATTCTCGCCGTCGATATAGCCGTTATCCTTCAGCGCGTCCAGAAACCCTTCGCATGACGCGTCCAGCGCCACGTGCTGCACCAACTGGATGATGCCGATCTTTATGGGCGCCGTCTCACCTGCGGCTGCGAAGCCGGAGACCGTCGTCATAGCTATCGCCAGAAGGACGGTCATGACGCGCGTGATTATACGTTTCCGATTCATACACACGTCGAATCATCTCCCTTTTTGTTGATTCTATTATAATACACCCACAAGACGTATACGTCAACAATGCATATTAACCAAAAGTATTAGCGCGATTCATTATATTTAAGACAGAAAACTGCAGGATCCGCCGATTGAAATTTCATATACCACGCCGCAAACAACCGGCGGCTCCCCTGTTCAACCGCCGTCGGTCATGGAAAAATACCGCCGCGATGCAGGATTGGACGCCGCGCGCGTCGAATTGTTCTTCGGATGGAGGAGGTTCTTTATGGAAAAGGTTTTTTTCGGCGGCACTGGCTTATCCGTCACCCGTTCCGGTTTCGGTGCGCTGCCGGTTCAGCGTCTCTCCAAACCGGAAGGCGCGGCGCTCCTTCGCCGCGGATATGAGGGCGGGATTAACTTCTTCGACACGGCCAACAGCTATTCCGACAGTGAAGAAAAGATAGGTATAGGCCTGTCGGACGTGCGTGAAAACATCATAATCGCGACCAAGACAGGTTCCGTCGCGCCGGAAGTATTCTGGCGGCATCTCTACCTCAGTCTGGAGCGGATGAAGACGACCTATATCGACATATACCAATTTCATAACCCGCGCGAGCTTCCAGGCGAGACGATGCTCGACTGTATGCGCGAGGCGAAGGCGCGCGGTTTGATCCGCCATATCGGCATAACCTGCCACCGCCTGGATAACGCCATCGCCGCCGCTCGTTCCGGTGATTATGAGACGATCCAATACCCATTGTCGGCGCTTTCGTCCGACGCGGAGATCGACTTTGTGAAGCTGTGCGCCTCGCTCAATATTGGCCTTATCGGCATGAAGGGTCTTGCTGGCGGCCTGCTCACCTCCGCCGCGCCCACCATGGCGTTCCTGCGTCCTTATCCCAACGTAGTGCCTATCTGGGGATTCCAGCGCGACGTCGAACTGGACGAGGTTATCGCGCTTGAGTGTAATCCTCCCTCCCTTGACGAGGCTATGCTCGCGCGCATCGCTTCCGACCGCGAGCAACTCTCGGGCAATTTCTGCCGAGGCTGCGGTTACTGTATGCCCTGCCCTATGGGCATTGAGATCAATACCTGCGCGCGGATATCGCTGCTGCTGCGCCGCTCGCCGTCCGCTGGCTGGCTCACGCCGCGCTGGCAGGCTGAGATGGCAAAAATCAAGAACTGTATTCATTGCAACAAGTGCGGTAAGGCGTGCCCTTACTCCCTTGATCCTCCGCAACTCCTTCATGAGACATATGAAGACTATCAGATCTTCCTACAATCCTCCCTCTCCGAAGGGTGAAGGCGTACTTTCTGATCGCAGAAAGTACCAAAGACGACGTAAAGGGGCTTCGCCCCCTTAAGAATCCCCCACCAAGGGGCGTGTGCACCCCCTTGGATCCCCCACATGCCGGTAATGTGTCAGGCTTGTTTTCGGCGTGGGAATTTGGCTTTAGAGGCGATTTCGATGCTTTCTGTTCGCGCTTTTCCTGTGCCTTGCGCTGCCACTATTTTTGACGCTGACGAGGGGTTTTGGCATCGCGAGGGGTTGACCATCGTTATCGATACCCTGAGAATGACTAGCGTCGCTGCTGCGGCGCTGGCGAACGGTTGCAGGGGAGTGCTTGTCGTCGAGTCCGTTGAGGAGGCGAGGGCGACTGCTCGGAGGGTCGGGGCTTTGTTAGGAGGGGAGCGTGGTGCGCTGCGGGTCGAAGGGTTCGATTGCGGGAACTCGCCTCTTGAGTATGGCAGGGAACTCGTTGCGGAGAGGTTGGTCGTTCTTACTACCACAAATGGCGCAAGAGCTGTCGAGTGTGTGAGGCGTTCGTCTCGGAGGGTGTGGCTCGCCGCGTTCTTGAACGCGGGGGCTGTGGCGGAACGCGTTTTGACGCGGGGGATAGGCTGCGTGTCGATCGTTTGCGCCGGGACGCAGGGTCTGTTCTCTATGGAGGACGCGCTGACGGCGGGCGCTATAGTCGATCGACTCGGCAAGGCGATCCAGCTAAACGACTTCGCTTATGCCTGCGTGTCGCTGTATCGGTCGTTTAAGTATGACGTTAAGGGCGCGCTGCTTAATACACATCATACCCAACGGTTGATCAGCCTGGGATTTGAACAGGATATCGACTTTTGTCTGCGCGAGGACGCCGTAGACTCCGTCCCCGCTCTAGGCGGGGACGGTTGGTTCGTTGGGGTGTGATTATTAGAGCGCGTTTTAAAAATATCGCAGTAGGGATTGCAGTAGATTCTTATATGCGCACACAGTAAGGAGTTAGAAAAATGCAGGGACTAAACATAATTTGGGTGTTCAACCCGACCTCTGATAAAGTCTTGTTTTGCAAACGGCGCAAAGAGCCGTACAAGGGCTTGTACAATCTCGTTGGCGGTAAAATTAAGCAAGATGAGGACGGCCTTGATGCCGCATACCGTGAACTCCATGAGGAAACGAGTATATCCGACATAGAACTAGTTCACCTTATGGATTTCACGTACTTTATTGCGGATGCTAATAAATATTTCAGTGGCAACGTTTGCCGGGTCGAAGCCTGCGTGGGAAAATTGCAGCAGGAAACCGATGTTCACGGCGATGAAAATGAGCTTTTATGGTTAGATGTGTCTGAAAACTTCTTCGATATGAGCAGATTTGCCGGAAAAGGCAACATCGGGCATATCTACGAAATGATAAAGCAAAACCATTTGGATGATTAATAGCTTGTGTTATCAAGCCTCTTGTTTCTATAGTTTTAGACAACACAAGCTACCAAGTCAGCCAGTTAATGGTTCAAAGATACTTTTTAGGCAGCGCCTTCTTCAGCCCGGCTATCAGCGCGAATCCTAGGATATATACTGACAGCGCCTCGCCGCCGCCTACCGTCAGCGCCGACACGAAGAACGGTTCATGCGCCTGCCACCATATCAGCCAACCCACTATCACCGCGTTGATCAGCACGGGCGGCAGCGCGGCCAGCCAGGTGTTCTTGCGCAGGATGTATGTCAGCGTCGCGGCGATCAGCGTGGCCAGCGAACCGAATACCACGTCCGGCAGGCCGTACTGGCTCATCAGATTGGCGATAACGCATCCTACGAACAACCCTGGAACCGATTCCGGAAACAATATCGGCAGCAGGGTCATCGCCTCCGATACTCGCAGCTGGATAGGGCCGTAGCTGATCGGCGCCAGCAGCATCGTAACGGCGGCATAGGCGGCGGCTGTCAATCCGGCGGTGGTCAGCTGCCTTACGGTCGGACGGCGAAATAGATCGATCAGTCCTGCCAGCTCTTTCCGCAGCTCTTTCGCGATCGGGGTTGAATCGCGTTTTGACATGGGCTTGACATCCTTTCCAAACATGTATTCGTATGGTATACTTGTGACGAGTTGGGAGGGATTCAGTATGAAAACGATCAACGTCGGCGGGCTGTCCTTGACCTGCGTCGCGCTGGGCGCGGGATCGATGGGCAAGCCTGATTCCGATAAGGAACGCTTCGCGATCATGGACGCCTATGTCGAACGCGGCGGGAACTGTTTCGACACGGCGCGCGTTTACGCGAACGGCGAATCAGATAAGGCGCTTGGACGCTGGCTGAAGTCGTCCGGTATGCGCGGGCAGGTGATCATCTGCGCTAAAGGCTGCCACCCTTACCTGGACGACATGTTCCACTACCGCCTCAGCCGCGCAGAGATTCTTGGCGATCTGGACATGTCGCTCGAGGCGTTCGGCGTGTCCCAGACAGATCTGTTCCTGCTGCATCGCGACTGGCCCAAGCTGCCTGTTGAGCCTATTGTAGAGGCGTTGAACGAGGCTGTCAAGACCGGCAGGGCGAAAGTCGTCGGCGTGTCCAACTGGACCGTCGGACGCATCGCGGAGGCTATCGCTTACGCCGAGGAACACGGGCTGGTCAAGCCGTCGGTCTGCCAGCTGCACACCTCCCTTGCGCTGACCACCGCCGCGCAGACGCAGGACATTACCCACGTGCCGATGAACGAGACCGAAGCAATCTGGTACCGTCAGACCGGCTTCCCCATCATGGGGTTCGGCACTCAGGCGCGGGGATTCTTCGCGCGGCATTTGGCGGGACTGGAACACAAGAAAGACACCATGCAGTATTACGGCCGCATCCCCGAGAACTACCGCCGCGCCGAGCGTGCCGACATCCTGTCCAAGAAGCTGGGCGTCAGTCTGGCCGCCGTGCTGACCGCGTATGTGCGCGACTGCGGACTCAACGCCGTGGCGCTGGTATCGGTGTCGTCCGTCAAGCAGTTGGACGAGGTATGGCAGTCGAACGATATATCCCTCTCACAGTCGCAGATTCGTTATTTGGAGTATGGTGATAAGTATGACGACGAATAACGCGCAGAATATACTGCCCGCCGCGCGCAGGCGGATATGGTCGATCAAATCGGTCGTGTCTATGGGGCTGCTCTGCTCGCTAAGCGTGGTGCTGGGCACCGCGCTGAGCTTCAACATGCTGCCGTTCGGCGGCACATATACGTTCAAGATCAGTATCAATCTGCTGCCTGTGCAGCTGTCGGCGCTGTGTTTTGGTCCGTTGGGCGGATTCATCGTAGGGATTATATCGGATTTCCTAAAGTGGGCGATCGCTCCGGTCGGGTTCTATCATCCTGGTATCGGCGTTGATATGGGATTATCGGGCGTGATCGTCTCTGTCGCGCTGACGCTGATCCAGAAGCGGCGCGTTCGCCTGGCTCACGAGCCGGATGCGGAGGCGCTTGGTTCTATAACGCTGCTCCAGGTAATCCCCGGCGTCGCGCTGAGCCAAGTGATATGCTCCATGCTGCTTAACTCATACTGGATCGCCTCTATGCAGCACGTGAGCATATGGGTCACACTGCCGTCGCGCGTCGTCAACGCGCTGGTCATGATACCTGTATACGCCGTGCTTCTGCGCGCGAGCGCCAGGTACGCCAAGCGGTTCGGATTGACTTGAGCAGGCGGTTCATCCACAAAACTGACGCTGTTGTGATCCTGCTGGCCGCCGCGCTGGCGGTGGCTGGATGGCTGCTGTATAGCGGCGCGCCAGACGGCGGTATGGCGCGCGCGGAGATATACGTCGACGGCCAGCTGATCAAGGTTGTGGATCTATCGGAAGGCGGCGCGTCGGTGTTCGCGATACCCGGCGCGCCCGCTGTCGTCATTCGCAGCGACGGCGGCGGCATTCTGTTTGAATCGTCCGACTGCCCGGATCAGGTATGCGTCCATACAGGACGCATATCGCGGCCGGGCGCGTTCGCGGCGTGTCTGCCCAACAAGGTGCTTATCCAGATCGTCTCGGCGGACGTGCCTAACGCCTACGAACCGGACGTTATCGTCAGATGACTAACGGCGGACGGTTGGCGCGTCGCGTCGCGTTGGATGGGATGCTGTTCGCGCTGGCCGTCGTTATGTCAGTCGTCGACGGTATGATACCCACGCCCGTACCCGGTGTGAGATTGGGGCTGTCCAATATCGCTGTGATGTACACGCTGCTCTTCGTTGGGCGGCGGGACGCGCTGACGCTGGCCGCGCTGAAGGGACTGTTCGCGTTCGTGACGCGCGGAGCGATTGCGGGTGCGCTGAGCCTGTCGGGCGGCCTGCTGTCTGTTCTTGTGATGACGCTGCTGACCGCTGTGTTCGGCGAGCGTGTATCGTATATCATGCTCAGCGTCGCGGGCGCGCTTGCCCACAACGCCGGACAGATGATCGTCGTCAAGTTCGTATATTCATCACTGGCGCTGTCGGCGTTCGCTCCTGTGCTGGCGATATCAGGCATAGCGGCAGGGGTCGTAACCGCCGCGATTTTGCGCGCGTTTCTGCCCATCGCCAAACGGTTCGGAGGAATCTCCGGTGCCAAGGATTTTCCGGAATAATTTATACTAAACATAGATTGTTTGCACGTCCCGCAACCTTGACAAGCTGCACGCTTTTTGGTATAATAGATGAAAGAATTTTTTTAGGAGGGTTTCCGTATGCGCAAAACGATAGCGTTGCTGCTCTGCACGGCGATGATGCTGTGCCTGGTTCCCGCCGCGCTGGCGGAGGATACTGTTATTACGGTGGTCGCGTGGGACGTTGCGACGACGCCTTATTACGCTGCGTACAAAGACGCGTTCGAGGCCGCCAATCCGGGCGTCAAGGTGGAATACATTGATATCGCCGCGCAGGATTACGACCAGAACAAGGCCGGAATCATGCTGGCGGGCGGCGATAAGTCCGACGTCTTCTTCATCAAGCAGCTCGACGACGCGACTAAGTGGTATTCGCAAGGATACCTGGCTTCCCTGAATGATTACATCGCCGCGGACAGCGTGGATTTGAGCGCGTACGCGGGCATGGCCGATTGCTATGCCGCCAGCGACGGGCAGCAGGTCGCACTGCCGTTCCGCGCCGACTATTGGGTACTGTTTTACAATAAGGATCTGTTCGACGCGGCGGGCGTCGCCTATCCTACGAACGACATGACCTGGGACGAATACAAGGATCTGGCGATCAAGCTGACATCCGGCACCGAGGGCGTCGATAAGATCTACGGCGCGCATTACCATACCTGGCTGTCCGACGTGGCCAACTGGGCGGTGTGCGACGGCGTGAACACGCTGGCCGATGGAGACTACAGCGATCTCGCGTACTTCTACCAGCTGGCTCTGGATCTAGAGGACGCTGGCGCCGTCAGGGCGTATACGGATCTGAAGGCCTCCGGTCTGCACTACCGCGGCGCGTTCGCCGCCGGCGATATCGCCATGCTGTTAATGGGCTATTGGGAATTGGGCAACCTGGTTACCGACACCGCCGACGGCACCATGAGTTTCAATTACGGCTTTGTTTCCGTACCGCACGCGGAGGACGTACCCGCCGGGTCGTCGTTCGGTTCGCCGACTGGCATGTCGCTTAACCAAGCGTCCGAGAACAAGGACGCGGCCTGGAAGTTCATCTCCTTCGTCACCGGTGAGGAAGGCGCGAAGGCGTTGATCCCGACTGGCAACCGTCCGGCGTACATCAATGAGTCGGTCGCCGAGGTCATGGCGTCCGTTGACGGATTCCCGACTGACGAAGCCAGCAAGGCTGCTCTGCTGCCGACCGCCGTCTATCTGGAATGGCCGGTGGGCGATAATGTTCCCGCTATCAAGACTATCGTCAATGAGGAACACACGCTGAT
>JAITDK010000041.1 GCA_031282605.1 Oscillospiraceae bacterium | reverse complement strand
GGTTACTGTAAAATCCGATCGCTTATAGATACTGTCAGAAAACGCGGCGAAGATGTTCTCGTCGCCATTCGAGCCTGCCTTCGCCGCGCTCGTGCACTCTCTCCCTGCTGAGCTGTAACATCAGCGTAAATTCGCAAAGTAAACGCTAGAGTGGCGAAGGGAGTGGCAGTAACTATAAGAGGCGAAATGCGGTAGCATTAAGTATGAGAAAGGCAAGGAGGAAGAACATGCCAAACCCTAAAACCGCGGCCACAAGCCTCTCGTCCGGTTCACAAACCGGACAGCGTCCCGCCGCAGCGGACGCCGAGGGTAACGCGGCGCAACCTATCCATCGCCACAACGCAAACGCGTAAGGGGTGATTACACGCGCAGCTCATCCTCGCGCGCCTCAGCTCTGCGCAACCCTACGCAATCTACACAAAACCATTTCCACGGAAGCCCCTCCGGCGGCGGCGCTTCAAATCGCATCGTCTCCTTCCGCGTTGGGTGAATCAATTCCAACGCATGACCCCACAACGCTATAGCCTCGCCTATGCGCGCCGTTCCATACCGCGCGTCCGCCCACAGCGGCAAACCCCTGCTCGCGAACTGCACGCGTATTTGATGTGACCGACCCGTCTCCAACTGAATCCCCAACAGCGATAACGGTTCAGGCATATCCACCGCTGCGAGCCGCTTGTAGCGCAGTATGGCCTCGCGCGATCCGACCGCATCCTTATCCGTTACCGATACGATATTGGTCTTGCCATCTTTGACCAAATAGTCGCGCAAAGTCCCGTCATCATCCGCACAACCGCGAACGACGGCCATATATGACCGCCTCATGCTGTGCTCGCGCAGCTGCTCGCTAAGCCTCGCCGCCGACTTCGACGTTCGCGCGAACGCGATCACTCCACCGACAGGCCGATCCATCCGATGCACCATTCCCAGATAAACCTCGCCCGGTTTAGAATACCGCTCCTTAACGCCCGCCTTCAGCAGAGTGAGCATGTCGGCGTCGCCTGACGAGTCGGCTTGAACCGGCATGTTCGGCGGCTTGACCGCAATCAACAGATGATTGTCCTCGTACAGGATAGGGATGGCTGACGAGATCACAGCGTTGAAGTCCATCGCGCCGTCGCGCCGCAGGGCAGCACGCCGCCCGACCGGACGGGCAATCCCACCTCGCGCGCGTCAACCACGCCTGGCCTCGAGCGCAGCGCCATAGACAGTACGTTCGACATAGCCGCGGGTTGAAGCCCTGTCGTGTAGCTGTTCAGCAAAAAGAACAACGGCGACTCGCTCAACAATCCGGCCAGCGATTCCACCAGCGGGTATAGGCTATGCTCCAGCTTCCATATCTCGCCATCGGGGCCTCGGCCATAGGAGGGAGGATCCATCACGATCGCGTCATAAACACGGCCTCGCCTAGATTCGCGCGCCACGAACTGTACCACATCGTCCACGATCCATCGTACACTATCGGGCGGCAGTCTAGACAGCGCGTAGTTTTCCTTCGCCCACTGAGTAATGCCCTTTGCCGCGTCTACGTGAGTAACTCGCGCGCCGACGGCGGCGCACGCCAGTGTCGCGCCGCCGGTATACGCGAACAGGTTCAGCACGCGTATCGGACGATCCGCTGCGCCGATGATCCGCGCCATCCAATCCCAGTTGACAGACTGCTCGGGGAATAGTCCGGTATGCTTGAATCCTGTCGGACGGACGTAGAAGCGCAGTCCGCCATACCGCATCTCCCATCGCTCGGGCAGCTTGCGGCGGAATTCCCATGCCCCGCCG
Organism: Oscillospiraceae bacterium; assembly: GCA_031282605.1. Taxonomy (GTDB): domain Bacteria; phylum Bacillota; class Clostridia; order Christensenellales; family Aristaeellaceae; genus BNUH01. The sequence goes on along the minus strand of JAITDK010000041.1, from coordinate 9,682 downwards.
CCCGTATCCGAGCGCGAATACGCCGCGTCGGCTCGAGTCCACGCTTCCGGTTCAGCGGGAGGCCATATTACCTGCGGATCAGGCCGCGATAGGACGACGCCGCCCCATCGCTCCAGCTTCGCGCCGCCGCCGGTATCCAGAACCTCGAAATCGCTCCATCCGTCGGCGACGAATATTGTATTATGCACGGCGTATCGCCACGGACGCGCGATGCCCGTTTATATCCCAGTCGCGGACGACCATGCCGGATATGCCGATATCGTCAGTCAGCGATACGCCCAGCGTCGCGGAGAGTATCATATCGCGGCGGTTCGCGATCGCGGCGTCCAGCGTCGGCGTCGTCTTGACGGCGATGCCGATCCGGTCGGTAACGTCGAAGCCAGCGTCTTTGCGCGTCTGCTGGATCTTGCTGATCAGTTCTCGCGCAAGGCCTTCTTCGATTAATTCAGGCGTGAGCGTAGTATCCAACGCGACCGTTACGCCGCCGTCGGATTCCGCGGCGTAACCCTCGGCGCGCGCAGGCTCGATGATCAAATCCTCACGGGCGAGTTCGACCGTCTGGCCGTTTACGACGATGCGCAAAGGCTCGCCGCTGTCGAGGGTTTGCACGACCGTCAAGCCGTCAGCCTCGGACAGCGCCTGTCGGATCGCGCCGAGCAACTTGCCGTAGCGCGGGCCAAGCGTGCGCAGCTGCGGCTTGACGCGATAATTGAGGAACGCGCGCGCGTCGCTGACGAATTCGATCCGTTTAGCGTTGAGTTCCTCCATAGCCAGCGCGGCGAAATCGCCCGGAAGGGTCAATCCTTGCGCGAATACGGCGGCTACAGGCTGGCGAATCTTTATGTTCGCGGCGGAGCGGCACGCGCGACCCAACTCTACAATATGGATCAGCGCGGCCATATCGGTCTCCAGCCGCGTATCGATCAGCGAAACATCCGCCGCGGGATAGTCGCACAGGTGAACGGATTCCGGGGCCGACTCATCCCACGATTTCACCAGGTTTTGATACAGCGTCTCCGACAGGAACGGCGTGAACGGCGCGAGCAGCTTCGCCAGAGTGACCAAAGTCGTATGCAGCGTCGCGAACGCGGCCTCCTTGCCCTGAGGCATACCCTTCGCCCAGAAGCGTTCGCGGCTGCGACGGACATACCAATTGGACAATTCATCCACAAAGTCGGCGATGGCGCGCGCGCTCTCAGTCACGCGGGTTTGATTCAACCAGGCGTCCACCTTTTGAACCAACCCATTCAGGCGCGATATCAGCCAGAGATCCAGCGTGGTCAGCGCGGATGGATCAAGCGGCGCGCCGGGTTTATATCCATCCACGTTCGCGTAGAGTATGAAGAACGCGTATGTGTTCCACAGCGTGCCCATGAATTTGCGTTGAGTTTCGGCGCACATCTCGCGGGAGAATCGGCTAGGCAGCCACGGCGCGCCGTTTACATAGAAGTACCAACGCACTGCGTCCGCGCCCAGATCGCCCAGGATATCCTCGGGCGCGATCACGTTGCCCACGTGCTTTGACATCTTGCGGCCCTGCTCATCCTGCACGTGACCGAGAACCAGGCATGTATCAAACGGCGATCGATCGAACAGCAGCGTCGATATGGCCAGCAGCGTATAGAACCAGCCTCGCGTCTGATCGACGGCCTCGCAGATGAAGTCCGCCGGGAAGCGCGACTCGAACAATTCCTTGTTTTCAAATGGATAGTGCCATTGCGCGAACGGCATCGACCCGCTGTCATACCAGCAATCGATGACCTCCTTGACACGCCTGGATTCCGCGCCGCACTCGGGGCACGTAATCGTCACCGCGTCGATGTACGGGCGGTGCAGTTCGATATCGTCGGGGACGGGCTGACCGTCGATCGAGCCTAGTTCGCGCAGTTCGGCGACGGAGCCGATCACGTGGATATGCCCGTTCGGACAGCGCCAGATGGGCAGCGGGGTTCCCCAGTAACGCTCGCGGGACAGACCCCAATCGATCACGTTCTCGATGAAGTTGCCCATCCGACCCTCTTTTATGTTGTCGGGCAGCCAATTGACCGAACGGTTCGCGCGCATCAGGCTGTCGCGCACCGCGGTCATTTTAATAAACCACGTCGGGCGCGCGTAGTACAGCAGTGGCGTGTCGCACCGCCAGCAGAACGGGTAGTCATGGCTGTAAGGTATCACGCTGAACAGCAGCGCGCGCTGCTTTAGATCGTCGATGATCTTCGGGTCGGCCTCTTTTACGAACAATCCGGCGAACGGGGTGTCGTCGGTCATACGACCGCGAGTATCGACGCGCTGCAGATGCGGCAAGTTATACAGGCGACCTACCCGCGCGTCGTCCTCGCCGAACGACGGGGCGATATGCACAACTCCGGTGCCGTCCTCCAATGTAACGTAATGGTCGCAGACGACATACCATGCCTTCTTATCCACATCAGCTTCGTACAGAGGCAAGTAGCGCACGCCCTCCAGTTCCTTGCCGGTCTGGACGCGCTCGACGGCGTAATCCTCCTTGAGTACCTTTTCAAGCAAGGCCTCAGCCATCAGCAGCCGCTCGCCCTTCCATGACACCGTCGCGTATCTCTCATTGGGCGCGACGCACAGCGCCAGGTTGCTGGGCAGCGTCCATGGCGTGGTCGTCCAGGCGAGTATGGATAACGTCGGATCGTCAACGGTCTTGAACCGCACCGTGACGGACGTATCCGTCACGGCCTTGTAACCCTGCGCAACCTCGTGGCTTGAAAGCGCGGTGCCGCAGCGCGGGCAATACGGCACGGACTTCGCGCCCTCGTACAGCAGGCCTTTGTCGTGGATGGTCTTCAGCGACCACCATATTGACTCGATATAATTATTCTCGTACGTAACGTATGGGTCGTCCATGTCCACCCAAAACGCGACCGTGTCGCTCATTGCGCGCCACTCGCTCAGGTACTTCCAAACGGACCGCTTGCATTCCTTTATGAACGGCTCGAAGCCATACGCCTCTATCTGATCCTTACCGTCCAGGTGGAGGTGCTTCTCCACTTCTAGCTCGACGGGCAGGCCGTGGGTATCCCAGCCGGCCTTGCGCATCACGTCAAAGCCCTTCATCGTGCGGTAGCGCGGGATCAGGTCTTTGAACGCGCGCGTCTCGACGTGGCCGATATGCGGACGGCCGTTCGCTGTCGGAGGACCGTCGTAGAACGTGAACGGCTTCGCTCCGTCGCGCAGCCGCAGGTACTTGGCGAATATACCTCTCTCGCTCCAGAACGCGGAGACGTCCTTCTCGCGGGCTTGGAAGTTAAGATCGGTGGATACGGGGTTGAACATGAAGAATACTCCTCCCTGCATGGGTGGTATAATAGGTTAGTATATCACTCATCAACAGGCTCAACAAGCAGAATGTGCTCGCAGTACGCCTTCAGAGCGGGTACGTCACGCGTCGTCGTCTCCCACAGAAGCGCCAGGTCGAAGGCACCATAATTATGCGCCGCGATATTGCGCGTAGCCTTTATAAGCCGCCATGGAACGCCTGGGTATTTCTGTTTAACGTCATCCGACAAAACACCGGCCAATTCTCCGATTTGCAGCACACACATGGCAATGGCGTTTTTCGGCGTGATCATAGTATTGAGCTTTTCCAGTGTTAAGCTATACTCTTCAGATGTATGCGCGATCTCGTCAGTAAAACGAATGATCTTCTGCAGCACAACCTTATCCCTGATCTTCATAAAGCACCACCTCGTCACCGATGGGCAAACCCATGAATGCGTCGCCAACGGAGTCATACGTAACAACGTCCACGTGTGCGCCGAGCGCCTGCTCCAACGTCATGACGAAACCAGCGTACTCCCACAGTCCGGTGATCCTGCCTTTATCCATCAACAGGTCAACGTCGCTGTCCGAACGCTGCCTGTTGGCGGCACACGATCCAAACAGCGCGAGTTTTTTCACGCCGTACTGTCGCGCGACAGGTTCGCACAGGCGGCGAATACTGTCAATGCTGTGGGGCATCCGGGCGCACCTCCTTGACGATGGTATAAACAATGTCTCACGCGGTTCATTATATTGTGTTAGTATACCACGGATCGAGCCGTCCTACCAGCGCGGTTTACGGCTTCGGACAATGGCGCAATATTAAGGCGCGCAGAGCCTTAAGCCGCGCATACTCCAGCGTCCTTCGGAAAAACTACCCATGGAGCGCCGAAACCACTTGACAAAACCCTCGAATGAACGTACAATGTTGAATGCCTGATGAACCGGGTTTCCATGTTCGCGCGGGTGTAACTCAGTGGTAGAGTGCCAGCTTCCCAAGCTGGTTATGTGGGTTCGATTCCCATCACCCGCTCCACGGCGTATTCGCGCCTTCGGGAGTTGCGTTGCGCGTCCTCGTTGCGCTCAACTCGTACCCCCTCCCAACCTCCCCCGGGATTTGGAACGGGATACGAGGGTGCGGAGGAGGTAAAGACGTGTGAATGCGCGGGCGCAGAAGTGTGAGAATCCGCTCCTTAACGGGCGGAGCTTGATCCATCGGCAAGACGATCGACTGCCTGTGCGGCATCGACGCAAGAATGTAAGGAGGAGATTCCCATGGCGAAGCAAAAGTTCGAACGGACGAAGCCGCACGTAAACATCGGTACGATCGGCCACGTCGACCACGGCAAGACCACGCTCACCGCCGCCATCACGATGGTGCTGGCGAAATTCGGCAACGCGCAGGTCATGCGCTATGACGAAATTGACAAGGCCCCCGAAGAGAAGGCGCGCGGCATAACGATCAACACCGCGCACGTGGAATATCAGACCGACAAGCGCCACTACGCGCACGTAGACTGCCCCGGCCACGCCGACTATGTCAAGAACATGATCACCGGCGCGGCGCAGATGGACGGCGCGATTCTCGTAGTAGCGGCTCCCGACGGCCCAATGCCCCAGACGCGCGAGCATATCCTGCTTGCCCATCAGGTAGGCGTAAACTATATCATCGTGTTCCTGAACAAGGTAGACCTGCTGGACGATCCGGAGCTGCTCGAACTGGTGGAGATGGAGATCCGCGAACTGCTCAGCGCATACTCGTTCCCGGGCGACGATATCCCGATCGTGCGCGGCAGCGCCCTTCAGGCGATGAACTATGTTCTAAACGGCGGAGACGACGTAAAGAACTCGCCGGAGTGCAAGTGCATATTCGAGCTGATGGAAGCCGTCGATACCTATATCCCCGATCCTCAGCGCGAAACCGACAAGCCGTTCCTGATGTCCGTTGAGGACGTGTTCTCCATCACCGGCAGAGGCACAGTCGCGACCGGGCGCGTAGACCGCGGCGTGGTCAAGGTATCCGATACCGTAGAGATCGTCGGCCTTATGGAAAAGAGCCGCACGACGGTCGTCACGGGCGTTGAAATGTTTAAGAAGCTGTTGGATCAGGCTCAGGCCGGCGACAACATCGGCGTGCTGCTGCGCGGCATTCAGCGCAACGAAGTCGAGCGCGGGCAGGTGCTCGCCAAGCCCGGCACAATCCATCCGCATGTACATTATCTAGGTCAGGTTTACGTGCTGACCAAGGAGGAAGGCGGTCGCCATACCCCGTTCTTCAATGGGTATCGCCCGCAGTTCTACTTCCGCACGACGGACGTAACGGGGAACATCAAACTGCCCGAGGGCGTCGAGATGGTTCTGCCCGGCGACAACGTAGTCATGGAGTGCTCGCTGATCACGCCCATAGCCATTGAGGAAGGCCTGCGCTTCGCTATACGCGAAGGCGGCCGCACGGTAGGCTCCGGCGTCGTCACGAAGGTTCTGCCGGACTAAGGTTAGTTAAGGTTGGTTTATCTAAGGGGCGCGGGGAACCGCGTCTCTTTTATTTTACTTTTTATTTTTGCTTTTTTTGCGAAAGGCTGGACAAATCCCGCGCCGTTACGTTTATAAAGTGAAGGGGGTGTTCGAGGTTGACTGCCGCGAATGTCGCCGTGGGCGATAAGGCGCTGATCATAGAGCGGCTTATGGAGGATTATGGCGATCAAGTGCTGCGTCTGTGCTGTGTTTATCTGAAAGATCGCGCGCTAGCCGAGGACGCCGCGCAGGATTCGTTCGTGAAGGCGTACAAGGCGCTTGACCGCGCGCCTCCGACAGCGGGGCAAGGCGAAAAAGCGTGGTTGTCGCGCATCGCCATCAACACATGCAAGGATTATCGGCGTGGCGCGTGGTTTCGCAGGCGCGCCAAGAGCGTCCCGCTTGACCAGGTCGTCGACATGACCGCGTCCGACGGCTATGACGCGCCCTTGCTGGCCGAGGTGTCGTCGCTGCCTGAGAAGTACAGAGTCGTCGTCCTGCTGCACTATTATCAGGGCATGAGCGCGGAGGAGATCGCGGCGGCGCTGTCCGTCTCGCGCTCGTCGGTTTACAGTCGGCTGAAGGCCGCGCACAGTATGCTGCGCGCGAATCTGGACAGGAGGTATAGCGATGACTAAACTGCCTTACGATGATCTGTTCATCCGCGAAGCCATCGATACCGGCCTGTCGCGGGTGCGCTTCACGCAGCGCAACAAGAATGAGGTTTGGATGAGGATAGAAGGAGGGAAACCTGTGAAAAAGAAGTTATCGCTCGCGCTTGTGCTGGCCATCGCTCTCGCGCTCGTCGCGGTGACCGCGCTGGCAGTGACGGTTTGGAAAAACTACTATGACACAGTCGCGCAGAAAGAATATACTGACGGCTACTTCATCGACTGGAGCGCGGAGGACAAGGTCGCGTTCATCGATCTGCTGATAGAGAACGGCACGGTATTCGACGCTGGCAAAGTAACCAAACTCCATGACGCTGGGGTTTCAGAAGTGGAGAAAAGCCGCATCGCGGAGGAGCTTGTCACGGAAAAATTCGGAGAACCACGGCAAGGCAAGCTGGAAATACGGGACATGATTTCAGCCGAGATTGGCGAATTGTTCGAATTCTGGCCGCTGGAACTCAAAGCCAAGCTCAGTGAGCTGCAATCGTCCTACGACCCGTACTATCAGCGTTGGTACGGAAAGAGCCTGGTTCCGGGCGAAGGCGACCTGTCTGAATCCGACGCGACCGCAATCGCGCGCGGCGCGCTGAAGGATACGTATGGTCTCTCCGACGCAGATATCGACGCGCTGAAGCTGTCCGTCGCGTTTTACGACTACGCGGACACGGAGGACGATCCACTGATCCGCGCATGGCTGTTTGAATTCTATACAAAGCCGCCGGAGCCGGGCGTTGCGGGGGAAGCCTATTTTGTGTGGCTTTCCGCTGACGGCGAAGTAACGGGAACCGACGACAATGTAACGGATGAAGCGGAGATCGTCCCGGAAGAAATGGTCGGCATCGCGGAACGGTTCCTAGCTTGGCAGTATATCAGCCAAGTGGGAAGAGAAAAAGCGATAAAAATGGATGTGCGCCCGGACATCGTCGTCCCGGATATAAACCTCTTTACGGTCGAAGGGTTTGCGTTGTTTGCCAGGGAATGGGCTCAGCCGATGAAGGCGGCCGGCAGGGGGTTTTTAGGTATAACTGAAATTCCATACGCCCTTCCGGACGCGGACAGCATCCTGCAGGAGGAAGCGCTCGCCATCGCCAACGCCGCAATGATGGGGCAACTGGGCGGGAGTGGGGAAATTCTTGCCTACTACGGCAACCCTTCCATTTCTTACCGCGTGTATGACGTCGAACATCCAGTATGGCGGGTGGGATATTTCTTCAACATCAAATCAGAGGAACGGCTCCGTTTGCATGATTTAGCCCGGAAGGGCGATATTCCCTGGGGCGGGTCGGTCTACATTGACGCCAAAACCGGTGAAATCCAATCGGTTCGGCAATATGATGAATTTTTTGCAAACAACTGGTTCGGTGAATATGAACCCGGCGAGTTTGATCACCTGCTCCCAGAACCGGAAGCGTTCGGTTAATCAGTGCAAACAGGGAAGGGGATGGCCAAACGGCCATCCCTCTTTTGGTTACGCTATATCTGCTGCAGGGATTGCGACTCATGCCGCACCACCAACCCTCACCATCCCCAGTTAGAGACGGCGCCGCAGCTGCAGACTACCTCCTCGCCCTATCCGGCCTAACCAAACACCTCGCCCCAAACCCAATCAAGTCACTACGTCCAGCCTTGCGCAACGCTTCCCTGACCATCGGCGCGTTCGCGGGACGCCGATACTGCAGCAGCGCGCGCTGCATCGCCTTTTCCCTCTTATCCTTGGGAATGTAGATGGGCTGCATGGTGCGCGGATCCATCCCGGTATGATACATGCATGTGGACAGCGTCCCCGGCGTCGGATAGAAGTCCTGCACCTGCTCCGGAAACAGATGGGTATCCCGCATATACTCGGCCAACGTCACCGCCGCGGCCAGATCGCATCCCGGATGCCCCGATATGAAGTACGGCACCAAATACTGCCGCTTGCCCAACCGTTCGTTGGCGTCATAATAACGCTCGCTGAATTTGTCGAATACCGATATATCCGGCTTGCCCATGCATTCCAGCGTGAACGCGTCGGCGTGTTCCGGCGCGACCTTCAGCTGCCCGCTGATATGGTGCTCGACCAGCTCGTTCAGGAACTCCGGATTGCTGTCCTTCATCAAATAGTCGAACCGAACCCCCGAACGGATGAATACCTTTTTAACGCCCGGCAGCGCGCGGATATCCCGCAGTATCTCTACCAATTCACGATGATCCGCCTTCAGCCGCGGGCATGGTTTCGGGAACAGACACTGCCGTTCCCTACACGCCCCGCGCGTCAATTGACGCTCGCAGGGCGGCCGGCGAAAGTTGGCCGTCGGGCCTCCGACATCGTGAATATACCCCTTGAACCCAGGCAGCGTCGTTAGCCTCCTCGCCTCCTGGGTGATCGACTGCGGGCTTCGCGAGGTGACAATCCTCCCCTGATGGTACGTCAGCGCGCAGAACGCGCACGCGCCAAAGCATCCGCGCGTAGCCGATATCGAGAATCGCACCTCTTCCAGCGCGGGTACGCCCCCTTGATCGTCATAGTCAGGATGCCACGTGCGGGTAAACGGCAGGTTGTACACCGCGTCCAATTCCGATCGGGTGAGCGGAGTCGGCGGAATATTCTGGCAGACGGTCTTTTGTGTTGGCGACTGACCTCTCCCCGCCGCGCCGTGACGTTGAGCCAGCGGGTTTCCCCTGACTGGATCCTGCTCGTTCATCTGAGTGAGAAACGCGCGCGCGTACTCCCGCTTATCGCCGCGAACCTGATCGAATGACGGCAGCTCGGCGTAACCATCGGGAATATTGTCGTCAAGGTAACACGCCCCGCGCAGATTTCGCACAGACGCGCGGTCGGAGCCGGACTCAATCCACCGCGCGGCGTCGATTATCGACTTCTCACACATCCCGAACAACAGCAGATCGGCGCCGCTGTCGACCAGTATCGACGCGCGAACCTTGTCGTCCCAGTAATCATAGTGCGCGAACCGGCGCAGCGAGGCCTCTAGTCCGCCGATTATTATAGGCGTTCTGTTATGCCGCGTGGACGGAAACGCCTCGCGCACGCGGTTGCAGTATACGATTGTCGCGCGGTCAGGGCGACGCCCCGCTTGTCCGCCAGGCGCGTACGCGTCCTCAGAGCGAGGTCTTTTTGTCGCGGTGTAATGATTGACCATTGAATCCACCGCGCCCGCGCTGACGAGAAACCCTAACCGAGGCCGACCAAATCGCTTGAAGTCCTCGCA
>JAITDK010000013.1 GCA_031282605.1 Oscillospiraceae bacterium | reverse complement strand
CGATTGCGCCGCACGCCGCGATCATCTGTATCGGCGTAACCGCCACGCTCTGCCCGAACCCGATGCGTGCCAGCTCAACCTTCTTTACCGTTGACTTCGGAATCAATATTCCCGCGCTCTCTCCAGGCAGATCGATACCCGTCGTCTTGCCGAACCCGAACGCGTTCATATACCTATAGAAGTTATCCACGCCTAGGCGCAGACCCATTTGTACGAACACCGGGTTGCACGAGTTTTGCAGCGCCCCGCGGAAGTCCTCCGAGCCGTGTCCCGACGATCTCCAACAGCGAATCTTGTCGCCGTCCACTACGATCGTACCGTCGCAGTAGAACATCTCGTCCGGCGTTACCAATCCCATATCCAGCGCCGCCGCCGCCGTGAACATCTTCCATGTCGAACCCGGCTCATACGCGTCGCTGATCAGCGTGATACGCATCAGTTGCTGCAGCGTGGCCAGGTCGTCGCGCGGCGGGTCGTTCGGATCGTAGTCCGGCTCCATCGACATGCCCAGTATCGCGCCGGTCTGAGGATCCATAGCGATGGCCATCGCCTTGACCGCGCCGTTGACCTCGATGCACTCGCGCATCGCCTTGTCTATGATGGACTGGATCGTCTGGTCGATCGTCAGTTTCAGGCTCGCGCCTTCCTGCGGTGCTATGTAATACTCCTGACCGCCGGCCAGCACGCGTGCGTTGTTATCCACCTCGGTGATGATCCGTCCCGGCGAACCGGCCAGCACGGCGTTGTACTGCTGTTCCAGCCCACTCTGGCCGTCGCCGTCTATGTTGGTCAGTCCCAGCACCTGCGTTAGGAAATGTCCCAGCGGGTAATACCTCAGCCTGTCCTCGCCGAACGTCAAGCCCTTCAGCGCGCCCGAGGTCTTGATATCCTCGCGCGTTTGCATATCGCGCAGCGTGTTGTACGTCTCGCGAGAGACCTGGCGTTTCAGCGTTACGGAGCCTACGCCCTTTTGCTGCAGCTTCTTTAGAACGGTCTCGCGATCCAGGTTCAGCATTGGGCAAAGGAGGTCGGCCATCTTCTCTGGTTCGGTTACTTGGTTCGGGGACGCGCTGACAATATACGCGGTGATGGATTGGGTGATCGTCTTGCCGTTGCGATCCAGTATCCGGCCTCGGGCGGCGGATACCGAGCCGTTTCGCGTCCACTGCTGGATGCCGCGCGAGGTAAGCTCGTTCGACCGCACGATCGTCAATTCGCCTATCTTCAGCAGGATCAGGCAGAATAGGAGCGGAATCGCGGCTGTCAGCCAAAGGAGTCTTTTCCTTATGGTCATCCCTGGCGTTTGCAAACGTTCCACCCCCTATTATTACACTATTCGTAGCCTCCCAGCGCCTTCAGCGCGGTTCGCGCCCATGACTCGGACTCGGCCGCGACCACTTGCGGCGCGTCTTCGGCAGGGATATCCGGCATCACAACATACCTAAGCGTGTTTGGAGGCTCGACCATACCCAGCGTAAACACCGCCTCACGGGCGATGCGCTCGCCGCTCTCCAAATCGCTGATATCCCGCTTGAGCGCCTCGTTATCCAGTCGGGCTTCCTTCAACTCACGCGTCAGTTCGCTAACGAGCTTGGCGGCGCGCGTGCAATTAGCCGTCTGCGCCACCAGCGTGAACGCGAACACAAACAGCACCCCGCACATGACCAATATCATAGGCGCTTGTTTGCGCAACGGTATGACGGGCAGGCGTCCCGGCATCACAGCTCCGGTTACAGTTTCCCGCCTGACCGACTCGCGCGCCGACTGGGGCAAAATCGCGCCGTCGATTATACGGCCGTGGCTTCCGGCGTATGAGTAACGCCGCCGTGTGCCGCCGCGTTTGCCGCGATCCATTATAGCCATTATATGTACTCCTCTTTTGTTCTAGAACATGCCCTGTTTATAACATGTCCCGCGCGTTATACTTTTCATCTACATACGCAATAAGGTCGTCCATCCGCGCGAGCGACTCAGTTTCGTGAGCCGCATAACGCTCCGCGTCCCAAACCTCTACGTAGTCGCCCATGCCTATGAACAGTATGCGCTGCGTAAGTCCGGCCTTTTCGCGCATAGCTTTGGGAAGTAGCACGCGTCCCTGCGCGTCCAGCTCGTCCACATGCATAGCGTAGGCGCTGACCATGCGTTTATACGCCATTGCTACGGGGTCTGTGTCACGCATCCGAGAGAGTTTATCGCGTATTGCGCCCCACTTCACCGCAGGGTAGAGTGCAATCGCCTTCCACTCGCTGTTCATTGCCGCCGTAAACCCTGTGCCCAGCCGCTCTCTAAACGTAGAAGGTATGATCGTGCGGCCTTTATTATCCAGGCTATGATCGAATGTTCCGACGAAGTCCTCGACCGTGATCACACCCCCCTTTATTCCCACTAGTTCCCTTTATACACCACTCACCCCCACTTTGCAAGTCTCTTTTCGCAACGGAATTCCGTGACAGCGGCTAAAACTGTTACGGAATATATACTATATATGCGGTTGAGGGTTGGAGTATGACTGGAGAATGTGTGGGGAAGGCACGACGGCGCATCCGCGCCGTCGGGGCAGGGGAACGGGGGGGGGGAACGTGTTGCGCTACGGAACAGACTCTCCAGGTACAACCGGCGATCCGAAGCCGATGGCATGTGTATCACGATGGTCCAGGCGAAGCCTGGTCAGGTTTCGAAAGGGCGGATAGCCCTTCGCAGG
>JAITDK010000012.1 GCA_031282605.1 Oscillospiraceae bacterium | reverse complement strand
TGTCGGACGGCGTATTTATGCGTCCGGTTATGAAGACGGGCAAACATAAATCCGCCGGCGCCACACCGAACGTTTGCGCATAAGGAGTCAACGCGTACATATCGGACATAGCCGCATGCTGCGAGATAATCCGCGGAACGCAGTTCCAATCTCTTGATACATTCAAGACGATGTATTAAGGTACGACGACAAAACCCCATGCTGTCCCAATACGAGAAAAGAAGCGGCTTTATGGCCGCTTCTTTCAATATATGTGCGCCTAGCGCGGACGGTAATCGTATCCCGTCGCGCCCGCTACGGGCTGCGCGCGCCAGCCCGGCATACCCCAAAACAGCGGCGGCCACGCAGCCACCGTGCCGGGCGCGTTCTGAACGCCGGATGGAGCGAACCATTGCGGATTGTTTTGGACGGATGACCCATTGTTTAATCCATTACTCAATAATAGATTTTGCACGGATTCGGGCGCGGGCAGCTCGGCGGGTCTCGGCAGCGGCCTGGACGCGAGGTCTCCGGGATTCGCGGAGGAAATCCCCTGCGGGGCGACGGGCGGAACGAATCTCGCGGAGCGGGTTTGTTCGCCCACGGCATTATCTATCACGAACGAAGGCGCTGTATACGGCGTAAGCGAAGGCGCGGGCGCAACGTCCGCCAGAATCTTGTCAAGCGCGTCGGCGGATATGCTCACACTCTCGCCGTGAAGCCCGTCGGCGCGGGACTGCGGATCGTCGTCGCTGACACAGCGGTTGTAATACAACGCCTTCGGGCCGTCGACGAACAGGTTGTCGCCGCTGAGCAGCAGGTCGGCGCGGGCAGCGTTGCCGGACAGCGCGACGCGCGCGGACGGAGACTGCGGCGAGGTATACCGCGACTGGTTGCTGCCCAGTATCCGATGCACAAAGCGCAGCCCCTGCACCGCTTCGCCGTATACGGCGTTGTCGCGGATCGACGCGTTGGACAGCGATATAAATCCTACAATCCCGCCGATGAATTCGCCAGTCAGAACGCCTGAAGGCGCGATCCCGCTGACACATCCGTAACAGACATTATTGGCAAGTATTATATCCGGCTCGGAGGCCATGTGAGCGGATCCGGCCTCGCCCGCTATCCCGCCCACAAACCACCGCTGCCCCGTCACGTTACTGTAGTTGATGTTGCCGTCCAGCAGTGAGCGTTCCCCGGCGCCGGATACCCCTACAGTCCCCGCGACGCCGCCTGTCCTCGTGCTGCCAATGATCGCGGCGCGGTTCACATTGCCCAGCATCGTGCAGTCGGTCACGGCCGCGGCGATACCGCCCGCCCGTTCCGCGCCGAATATATCGTCGCAAGCCCTTACAACGCCGTCGGTGGCGTTCTCGCTGGACTCTATCGCTGAACCGATGGCGGTGGCGATCAGCCCGCCGCATGTCGCGCTCGATTTATCCGGCTCATACACGTACGTAACCGAGGCGTGGTTCGCGCAGCGTCGGATGGCCGAGTTCATCAGGTGCCCGCACAGCCCGGCAAAGCAGCCGCACGATCCGCGCACGCTGCCCCAGGATACGCAATCCTCTATCCGCGCGTCGCTGCCTACGCATATCAGCCCGCCCATGTACTCGCCGCGTTCTCCGGCGGGATTCGCGCCCGTCAAATCCAGCTTGACCACCACGGTCAGGCGGTCGACGATCACGCGCGAGCAGCTGCCCAGAAGCGGAGCGGTCAGCTCTTGGATACTGTAGCCGTTGCCATGGATGATGAGATCGTCGGCGTCCACGCTTTTCCATGGACGCGTCAATATGATATTGCTGGCCAGCGAATACTCCTGGCCGCCGCGGATGTTCAACAGCTCCTGCTCCGTGCGGATTATGACCGGCATGTACCACCACTCCTTTTGGTTCGCTGTGACAGCGTATGCAAAGGAGCGGGACGGATATTCATTAGGCTGAACGACCGGCTGAGGATGCATGACCCGTATTGCGCGTACATATGATTGCGCATACGTTCCAGCTGATAGAGGAGGGGTATCATGCCTTCAAGCATAACGACAGGTCGGACGACGCTGCGGAATGACAGCCGCGCGAATACATTCGTTCATACCACTACGATAAGGCCGGGGTTTGAGCCGCCGCCGGAGAAACACCGATTCTCATGGGGAATTAAGGGGATATTGGGAGTAATGGGAACGAAACGCGGCGCAAATCCGTCAGATAAGCGCGCCGTAAATCCAGCCAAGCGGCAGGGCAAAGGACGCCGCGCGGAACCCGAGCCGGATCCCATCCCCGTCCGCGCCGCGCTGACGTTCCAGATCAAGACCCCGGAGAAACCCGCCACGATGGATAACGTGACCCGGTTGTCGACGCGCGTCACACCCAACAGCAAACCGATGTATTCCGCCGAGGATTATCCGGCGCCGATCAATCGGAAGGGTTACAGTCGGCCAGCCCATGACGAAAACGAGAACTTCAAGCCGCTGCGGTTCGGCGAGCGGATGCTGCGCAACACGGCGGTATGCATCGCGATACTGTTATGCGCGCTGGCGATCAAGACAGTGGATGCGCCGATAGCGCGTACGGTTTCGTCGGAACTACGCGACTGGGTGACGATGGATCTCGACGAGAGCCTGGGCAGCCTGAAGTTCGTGCAGAACCTGCTGCCCGACGCGGCGCTGGTATTCTGGCATATAGGCATGCGGCAGACGTTCTCGCCGCCCAGCCAGTCCGCGCTGTCACACAGCTGGAACGAGAACGAACCGTACCTGGCGTACACCTCTTCGACTCAGAATCCCGTATACGCGTCGGCTGCGGGAGAGGTCACGGCTATAACGTACCTGGACGACGGCACGATAACGGTACGGCTGCGCCACGAGGACGGCATGGAAACCGTATACGGCAACCTGGCGTCATGCACGATCCGCGAAGGCGATCTAGTCGCGGTATCGGACGTCGTCGGCGCGAGCGATACATTGTACTTCGAGATACGCGGCGAAGGCCGATCAATGAACCCCGCGCCGCTGATGGCCGCGCTGCAGCCTTGAGTCCGGCGATATGGGAAGGCGGCCATGAGCGTGTTTCGTAAGGGCGGCGGCGCGGTATCCGGCGTGATGAGCAGCGCGGTTCAACTGTGCACAATCGGGGGCGTCGAGATAAAGATGCATCTGGCGTTTCCAGTGCTGCTGCTCAGCTGTTTCCTGTTGGGGCAGTGGCCGGTTATGCGCGTGATGCTGCTGGTGCTGATTTTGCATGAAATCGCGCACATGCTGGCGGCGGCTGCGCTAGGGTTGCGGGTCGTGTCGATGGAGATCACGCCGTTCGGGGGCGTGGCGAGGGTAGAGGGCATTAGTCACGCGTCGCCATGGCAGGAGGTAATCATCGCGCTAGCGGGGCCGGCGTCCAACCTGTTGATGGCGATGGCGGCGGGCTTCGGCGCGCAGATGGGATTGTGGCAAGGGAGTGCTATCCAGCTGTTTTTGAGGTGCAATCTGGCGCTGATGCTATGCAATCTGCTGCCCGCGCTGCCGTTGGACGGTGGTCGCGCCGTGCGTGCGATGGCGTCCGGCGCGCTGGGGTGGAGGCGTTCGACGCGGTTGTTCGCGTGGTTCGGCGTGGCGCTGGGCGTCGGGCTGGCTGGGTTAGGGATATATGAGGCGTTCAACCGCCGCGTCAACCCGACATTCTTCCTGACAGGGGCGTATCTGGTTTATGCTGCACTGGCTGAACGCAGTGATTCCTCGTCGTGGATAGTGAAGGGGCTGAGCGGCAGGGCGTCGAGGTTAGCGCAGGCGGAGGCGCTGCCCGCGAGGTGGCTGGCGGTATCGGCCGATACCCCAATAAGCAGGCTGCCGTCGAAGATATCGTCGCGAGGATACACAATGATTGTGGTATTGGATCCGGTTGGTATGAAGCCGATCGGCACGATCCCCGAGAACGAACTGCTGTCGGCTATGCTGGACGATCAGCGGCTGACGGTGGGTGAACTGATAAAACGAAGGGATCCAGCCGCGGTAGATGTGATGGCGAAGGCTCGCGACGCGGTCTGGCGTGTCGCGAGGGAAGGCGTCGGGCTAAAGATTGGCGTTAGGGACGCTTAGGGTTTGATTAGGAACGGATTAAGGCGGAGTGTAAGAATAATTACGGAAGGGGGTTGGTTTTAATGAAGAAGGTTGCGCTGATACTGGTATTGACGCTTGGGTTGTTTGGGATCGGCGGGTGCACTACGGGGGAGAATCCACCCGCGCCGTCAGCCTCGCCTGAGGTATCGCCGGAAATGACGGGGGAGCCGGTAGGATCGGGAGGGGCGGCGGTTCGTCAGACATACATGGGTGTTGTCGGTAGCATAGAACAGGATAACGTCTCGCTGAAGGAAACGGGCGGCGACGCGGTGACGATCGTTATCACGGTGACGGATGAGACGCTCATACTGGACGGGCAGACGGGTGCGGCTCTTGCGATAGACGCGCTAAAGCAGGGCGAGGCGGTAATAGCGGTGACCAGGCCGATAGCGGCGCAGAGTATGCCGCCGCAGTCACCGGGGCTGGCGATATTCGCCAACCTACCGGAGGACGGGGTTTCGCCGACATACGCAGTGATAAAGGAAGTATCGGTAGATGCGGAGAATCAGACATGGATTGTGACGGATTTGGACGTCAACTGGCGCATCTCGGCTGAAACGCCGCTGATTCCCTATAAAGCTGGCGCACCGGTTACGATGGATCAGCTTACTCCAGGGTTACAAGTGGTGGGCTGGTACGCTATAACGACCAAAAGCCTGCCCGCACAGGCCACACCGGACAAAGTGCTGATACTGCCTGCAGTGGAATAAGCCTATCAGGCCTGGTTAAGGGCGTTGCGCACCCTCGCTACGCTCAACATCCCCTCCCGACCTCCCCCGCGGCCTAGAACGAGGGAACATGGGAACGGGTTACGCTACGGAACAGACTCTCCAGGTACAACCGGCGATCCGAAGCCGGTAGAATGTGTATCACGATGGTCCAGGCGAAGCCTGGTCAGGTTTCGAAAGGGCGGATAGCCCTTCGCAGG
>JAITDK010000010.1 GCA_031282605.1 Oscillospiraceae bacterium | reverse complement strand
GGGCTATCCGCCCTTTCGAATCCTGACCAGGCTTCGCCTGGACCATCGTGATACACATTCTACCGGCTTCGGATTGCCGGTTGTACCTGGAGAGTCTGTTCCGGAACGCAACTCGTTCCACCGTTCCCTCGTCCCAAGCCCCGTGGGAGGTCGCCGCAGCGACAGAGGGAGGTCTCACCCATGGCAAAACCAACACAAGGAGGCTGATTATGCAATCCAAATCCTGGCTGGACAATCGTTTCGCTCAAGAGAAACCACTGAAGGAACTGGCGCGCGAGGCTACGTTCTCTCGCGCAATACCCGCGGACAATCCTGGCGGCAGCGGTGGGTCTATCATGGGCGTGTTCCCGCGCATCACATCGCCTACAACCAAGGCCGCACTATGGGGCACACCAGACCTACTGACACTCAGCCTATTGAAAACCGACGTAATCGATCGCCGCTACGTCGACGACGATCATTATGACTTGAAGGAATTAATGGAAGGCGCATACTCCGAAGCCAACAAGGACTTGAACGACATGCCTCTTGCGGGCATGACACGCCCCTCGTTCTACTCGCTGACTACGGAAGGCGGCCGTTACAACCATGCACTATGGAGCGAAGTCTATTCATTCCCATGCCAAAAACCCGTGGGTCAGATCATCCTAAAAACCCCCGAGCTATCCGAAGCCGATCAACCCGACGTAATAATCCATATGAAAGATGGAACCGCCGAAACGACCATAGCAAAGGACGGCAAACGCCTCCATACGCGCATTATAATGAGCATGACGCGTAACATCATAGCCGTCGAGGTCGAAACTGCGGGATTAACCGAACCCATCACACTGCGACTGTACCGCAATGTGGATCAAGGCCATCGCCGCTATATGGACGAGAACGGGCATTACCTGAAGTTCGTCGTCAACCGTCCCGCCGACCCTAATCAACCTCTTGAGTATTACGATTTCGAGAAAGACAGAGCCGTCAACGGATTGTTTGAACCGCCGACCAGCGGCACGGACGGTCGTTACTTCTGGATACATCAGGTTTTCCCCGGCGAGAGGACGTTCCCGGAAGGATTCAGATATGTTATGATGGGATTGGCGAGCGATCCTAAATCCACAGTATCGGCGCACCCGCTGCAACGCAATCTAGGCAGCGCGCCGCGCATCCGTTACGATAACCAAGGCTTGCCCATCGTACCAGGCATCCGCACGATGACCCATCCCGAGATGTTCAATGTAATGGCCGCGAATTACTCCTATGTAGCGGAAGCGCCGGGAGTGGCGGCCGACGCGCAGCCCACAACATCCGGCAAACAGACATTCTACATCTCAATCGCCACTTTGAACGAAACGCCTGAATACATGAATCGGGCAAAAGCGTTGCTCGCCGAGGCGGAAAGGCTGGGCTTCGACGGACTGGCGGCCGAGAATCAGGCATGGTATGACGCGCTGTACGAGAAGCGCGAGAATGGTCGGGTTCTGCTGGGCGAAACGCGTGAAGATCGACAAACCGCGCAGACGCTGCTGCTTGACGAGGCGTTCACCAGTTGGACCAGCGGACATATGGGTTACTGCAATCCCGATCCGCGCAAGTTGGAAGGCAGCGCGAGCTACGCCTGTTACGACGTGGATACCCAATCCTGGCACTCCCTGCCCTGCTACAACGAACTGTTCACCGAGGGCAAATACTTCATGCGCAATCAGTATGAACCTAAGCGCCTCTGGCCCAATCTTATCACCGCGTGGCACGAGACGCTCAAGGAGAAGGCGCGGCTGAAGTTCGGATTGCCGGGCATGTGCATAGCGCACGGATATCTGCCAGCCGCCGCCCAAAGCCCATGGTATGTCGAGAACGCGGTGCTGGACTTTTGTATGGAGGTACCCGCGCAGATCGTCAAGGTCATATGGAATTTCTGGGACTACGCCGCCGAAGAGGAAACTCTTCGCGAAACGGTGTATCCCATCATGAAGGATCTGGCGGTATTCTACGAGGCGTTCGCGCGGCGCGGCTGGGACGGCAAGGTATTCAACCTGGAACCCACCGTAGAGACGGAGAGTTACGGCATATCATATCGCAACGAATACACCCGCAACAACACAGGCGCGCTGACGCTGTTCCGCTGGACGCTTAGAACCGCCGCCGGTACGGCGAAGTATCTTGGCCTGGACGCCGATCTGACCCCCGGCTGGCTGGAAGTGGCCGATAACCTCGCGCCGTATCCGATGTTCGAGGTTGAGACAGGTTCGGTCATCGGCGCGAACGAAAAGGCCTTTCCGCGTTACAGCCGAGGCGATCACTATATGTTCTCCGGTTACTACCCAGTCAACCTGGCCGACGAGGTTACGCTAGACAGCCCGCGCGAACAAAAGGAGCTGTTCATTCGTACGGCAGACGTGCTAGGCAGCGGACGCAACTGGGATCCATATATCCTGTTGGGGGCGTCAAAGGACAAGATTCCAAGGAAATACACGATGGGCGCACTGCCGATCAGCGATCACGTAGCGCTGGCCAACGACATCCTTGAATCGCCGGAGCGCCTGCTGAACAGCCGGTCTGGGCGAATCCATCTATTCCCATCCGTGCCGGAATGGACGACAGCGGCGTTCCGCAATTGTCTGGCGCGCGGCGGGTTCGAGGTCAGCGCGGCGCGGGACGCGTCGGGCGTGCAAGCCGTGACGGTCAAAGCGCGGCGCGGCATACCGTGCAGATTGATGAACCCTTGGCCAGGCGCGGCGGTGTCGGTCGTCGATACGGAGACCGGCGCGGCGGTGCCGTTCACGCTGGACGCGTCCAACGGCGAGTGCATCGGGTTCGACGCGAAGGCCGGGCACACATACAGCATCGACAAAACATGAGGTGATTGCATGAATTTTGACAAACTGACGGCGTATCTAGATTCAATTTACGCCGAAAAGAATATTCCTGGCGTGGGTATGACCATCGCCGTTGATAACAATCCAGTGTATGAACACTATTACGGCTGGTCTAACGTAGAGGAGAAGGTTCCCTTTTCCCCGGAGACGATATTCAACCTATATTCCGCGACCAAGCTGGTCACGTGCACATGCGCGCTGCAGTTGATCGAGCGGGGCAAGATTCGCCTAACCGATCCGCTGTATGAATATATACCTGAGTATAAACATCAGAATGTTAAGGTGAAGACGGACGGCGGCGAGGTTGTTCGCGAAGCTGGGACTATTATCACGTTGGAGCATCTGTTCACAATGACGTCGGGTATCAGCGGCAGACGTGACGCGCCAGCGATACTGAAGGTCGTCGAGGATACGCAAGGCCGCGCGCCGACGGTAGATATAGTCCGGGCGGCGGCGGCGGAACCGCTGAATTTCGAGCCGGGTTCGCACTTCCAGTATGGTTACAGTCACGACGTGCTGGGCGCTGTAGTGGAGATTGTGTCCGGGCAGCGGTTAGGCGCGTACATGAAAGAGCATGTGTTCGATCCGCTAGGCATGGGGAGCACAGCGTTCGAGTTGATCGAGGGTAAAGAGCGGTATCGCACCGTGCTGTATAATAATTTTAATGCCGAGACGGGAAAGGCTGAGTCGATCGGGCAGGCGTTTAAGCTGCGGTTCGGCAGCGAGTATGAGATGGGTGGCGGCGGTCTGCTGTCTTGTGTGCCGGATTACTCAAGGTTCGCGCGCGCGCTGGCGAACGGCGGCGCCGGGGAGTCGGGGGAGCGGATACTCAACCCGGAAACGATCGACGACTGGCGCACGAATCGTTTGTCAGGCGAACCGTTGGAGGATTTCGCCGTATTCGGGGGATGGAGCAAGGCGGGATACGGTTACGGTCTGGGTGTACGTACGCTGATGGATCGCGAAAGGAACAACTCGCTTTCCGAGACGGGGGAATTCGGTTGGGATGGTGCGCAAGGATGCTATGTAGTGGTCGATCCAAAGGCGCGAGTGGCGATATTCTACGCACAGCAAGAAGGCGGTTCGCAGTGGTGGACGTGGCACGGGACATTGCGCAACCTAGCGTATGCAAGCACATGGTCATGATGTAAGTATAATAAAATAAGGAGCGAATAGCCTCCCAGCGGCATCTCCCCTACGGCGATGAGGCCTTAATGAGCCGATTACGCTACGGAACAGACTCTCCAGGTACAACCGGCGATCCGAAGCCGGTAGAATGTGTATCACGATGGTCCAGGCGAAGCCTGGTCAGGTTTCGAAAGGGCGGATAGCCCTTCGCAGG
>JAITDK010000280.1 GCA_031282605.1 Oscillospiraceae bacterium | reverse complement strand
CGTCGAACCGGAGAAATGGTATCGCTTATCCGGCGACATCAAGGCCGAGGGGATCGACGACTCGCCCGGCAGCACGGGCGCCAATCTATCTGTGCTGGGCTCATACGCGGAACTGTCGTCGGTATATGATACAGCCGGACAGTGGCGGCGTGTAGACGTATATATATTCACGTACAAGGGTCAGCGCACGGCGGAGATCGCCGCGCGCGTCGGCGGATACAGCAGCGACACCACCGGCGTCGCGTGGTTTGATAATCTGTCGCTGACGCCCGTCGAGACGCCGGAGCCTGGCAAGCCCATCATCGTGCTCGAACCCCCCGTCACTGTGGTGAAAACGCCCGCGCCGTTATCGGCGGGAGGCGGGCTGTGGGCGCTGCTGCCCGTGTTCGCGGCGGCCGCGCTGCTGGCGTGGATGGCGTTCAAGCGGGCGGCGGATAACGCCGCGAGGCGTGCCGCCGCGCTGGGTCTGATACTGGCCGCCGCCGCTGGACTTAGGGTATGGCTGGCCGCGACGGTCAAGGGTTACGGCGTAGATATCAATTGTTTTCACGCGTGGGCGCTGAGGATGGCGCAGGTTGGGCCTCAGGGATTCTACGGCGCAGGCGCGGAAGGATACTTCTGCGATTACCCGCCCGGGTACCTGTACTTCCTGTGGCCGATAGGATTGCTGATTCGCGCGCTGGGCGTGACGGATTCATCCGCCGGGCTGCAGCTGCTGGTCAAGATCGGACCGATACTGGCCGATATGTGCATCATATTGTTCCTGTGGAGGATCGGCGAGTCGGTCTCCGGCAAACAGCGGGACGGCGTGTTTCATATGGGGATACCGCTGACGCTTCTGTACGCGTTCAATCCAGCCGCGTTGATAATCGGCTCGGCATGGGGACAGATCGACGCCGCGCTGGCGTTGGGGCTGGCCTTGACGCTATGGCGGGCAAGCAAGAACGACTATCGCTCCGCGCTGCCGCTGTACCTGCTGACCGTGCTTGTGAAGCCGCAGGCGCTGTTGATCGGGCCGCTGGGTCTGTTCGCGCTGGTTATCCATTTGTCGCAGCGCGGGTGGGACAAGGATGAGATACTGCGCGCGCTGACCGGGCTGGCGGTGGGTCTCGCGCTGTGCCTCGCGCTGCTGCTGCCGTTCTGCGTGAAGATCGGCTGGGGGTGGCTGCCGGGCAAGTATTTCGGCACTATGGGTTCGTACGACTACGCGACGGTCAACGCGGCGAATCTGTATTTCCTGATGGGCGGCAACTGGGTCGTCACGTCGAGCGCGTTCCTGGGCGCGCTGACGTACAGGGAGTTCGCGCTGCTGCTGATGATCCTCGTGCTGACCGGCACGCTGTGGCTATACTGGCGCGCAAAGGATCCCAAGGCGATATTCCTGGCGGCGGCTCTGACGTTCCTGGGGTTCTTCCTGTTCTCGTTCAGGATGCACGAGCGATATTTGTTCCCCGCTCTGGCGTTCTTCCTGGCCGCGTACGCCATGCACAGGGATGGGCGGCTGCTGTGGATCGCTATCGGTTTGAGCGCGACGCTGTTCTTCAACGTATGGTATGTGCTGCTGGACGAGCATCTGACACGGTTCGCGGCGGGGTGCGTGATCGCGGCGTTCAATCTCGCGCTGGGCGTGTTCGCCGGCTGGACAGGCTGGGAACTGTGCGCGAGGCGGCGCGCGCGTGCGTTTGGATTCGACGCGGATGCGGCGTCGCGGCGCGCGAACGTCGTCGCGACGATGCGCACAGGCGGAACGATGGGCTCGCCCGTCGATCTGGAAGCGCGGATGTTATCGAAATCCGACGCGAGGCTATCGCTGAAATCGCGCGACTGGCTGCTGATGCTGGGGCTGACGCTGGCTTACGCCGTCGTGGCGTACTGGGGGTTGGGCGACAACGTCGCGCCGCAGACGTTCTACCGCACATCCGGCATGGATGAGACCATAACGTTTGATCTGGGCGAAACGCGAACGTTCTCCATCATGTACTACAACGGCATATCATCAGGCGAGATGTATTGGTCGGTCAGCGAAGACGGGCAGACGTGGTCCGATCCGATGATCGCCTCATCGAAGGGCGAGTGCTTCCGCTGGGTATACAACTGGCAAACCTTCCTTAACAACGTAGGCGAGGTAAGCTATCTGACTTCGCCGGCTCAGCATACCGCTAGGTACGCGAGGCTGGCGCCCGAGATTCCAGGTTTGATGCTGGGCGAAGTAGTGTTCCGCACCGAGGATGGGGATACATTGCCGATAGCGTCGGTCGTTCGCGCGGGCGCGTCGGGGTATGAGTACGGCGAGTTCACTGAATTAAGCGCGCTGACCGACGAGCAAGGCCTCGCGCCGGAGCGGCCGTCGTACATGAACGGCACCTACTTTGACGAGATATACCACGCGCGCACGGGCTTCGAATACCTGCACCGGATGCCCCCGCTAGAGACGTCGCACCCGCCGCTGGGCAAGGTGTTCATCATGCTGAGCATATCGGCGTTCGGGATGACGCCGTTCGGCTGGCGGTTCCCCGGCACGCTGGCGGGCGTGCTGATGATACCGGCCATGTACCTGCTGGCCAAGCAGCTATTCAAAAAAACGAAGTGGGCCGGGCTGGCCGCCGCGTTATTGTCGCTGGATCTGATGCATCTGACCCAAACGCGCATCGCGACGATCGACAGCTATCCGGTGTTGTTCATCATGCTGATGTACTGGTGCATGATCCGGTATTTCCAAATGAGCATGTTCAGGGACGGGATGAAGCGGACGCTGCCGTGGCTCGCGCTGTCCGGGCTGTTCATGGCCGGAGCGATCACCAGCAAGTGGATTGGATTATACGCGTCGGTCGGGCTGGCGGCGATACTGTTCTGGTCGTTCGCGCAGCGATTCAGGGAATATTTGCACGCCACCGACCGGAATACGGAGGTATCCGGCGAGGCGTTCCGCTTGGCTCACAGATTCCCGGCGAGGATAATCGGAACTATCGCGTGGTGCGCGCTGTGGTTTCTCGTAATACCGGCGGCTGTTTATGCCGTCAGCTACATACCCGACATGCGAGCGACGGGGCCGTTCACTCTAGACCGGCTGATCAGCGCGCAGCAATCCATGTACAACTATCACAGCTCGCTGGTGGACAGTCATCCCTTCAAGTCGAGATGGTATGAATGGCCGCTGGACTTTCGGCCTATGTGGTACTACTCAAGCACGAATATGCCCGAAGGCATGGTATCAACCATACTCGCGTTTGGCAATCCTATTATCTGGTGGGCGGGCTTGGCCGGACTGATAACGACGGCCGTGCACTGGGTTCGCCGCCGCGTCGTGTATCGCCTGGACTCGGCGCGAACCGATCCAGCGCCGTCGCTGCTGCTGATAGGATTCTTGGCTGAGTTCCTGCCGTGGGCGCTGGTTCCCCGCTCGATGTTCATATACCATTACTTCGCGAGCGTGCCGTTTATCATGCTTTGCCTGGTCTGGAACCTGGCGCGCTGGGAGGGCAGGTCTGACGCGGCGGCGCGGAGGGTTCGGATCGCATGCTTCGCGCTGATAGGGATAGCCGCCGCGATGTTCGTCGGGTTTTATCCGTTCGCGACGGGCGTCGAGTTCCCCAGGTCATGGGCGAGCGTCATGAACTGGTTCGGGTTTATGAAGATGCCGGAGTGGCCGTTCAAGGGGTGGCTGTTCTACTAATAAGACGCGTAGCAGCGTAAACGATCACGCGGGGAGGCCGAATGAACGATCGCGTCAAGACGCTTTGGATAGGTTGGTTCGGGCAGTTGGTTCGTTTCGGCATGGTCGGCGCGCTCAACACCGCGTTCTCTTACTCCATATTTACGGTGGGGGCGCGGCTGGGGTTGGATGCGCCGCCAGCGTGGGCGATCGGTTATATAATGGGCATGGCGCTAAGCCTTTTGCTGAATACCCGCTGGACGTTCAAGCAAAAAGAGCGCCTGCGCGGGTCACAGATCGCCGCGTTCATCGCGGTCAACCTGGTATCGCTGGCCGCGTCCACCGGAACGGTGGCGCTGATGACGAATCAGTATAGTTGGAATGAGCAGTGGGCGGGCGCCGCGGCCGTGCCGGTCTCAATGCTGATCAACTTTGTGGGTAATCGGATGTTTGTATATAGAATCAAGGGTGATGACAAGTGTTCGCGCGAGTGACGAGCTATGGCCTGGACGGCATGGATCCGTTTGAGGTATCGGTAGAGGTCAATTTTTCCGGGGGCGTTCCCTACTTCGGGCTGGTCGGTCTGCCTGACGCGTCCGTCAAGGAGGCCAAGGAACGCGTGGACGCGGCGCTGCGAAACAGCGGACTGCGCGTTCCCGCGGCTCGCGTGATCGTAAACCTTGCGCCCGCTAGCATCCGCAAGATCGGTTCCATGTATGACCTGCCCATAGCGGTGTCGATGCTGATAGGCGCGGGGCAGCTGGATCCCTCCGCCGTCAGGGACGTGATGTTCGTGGGCGAACTGGCGCTGGACGGAACGCTGCGCCCCGTGCCCGGCGCGTTGTCGGGCGCGTTATTCGCTCGCGAGCGGAAGGCCTCGGCGCTGATACTCCCGGTGGAGAACGCGCGCGAGGTCGCGTGCGTGGATCGGGTACCGCTGTTGGCCGCGTCGTCGCTCGGGCAGGTGGCGGATCATCTGTCCGGCCGCGCCAGGATAACGCCGCTGAAGTCCGTTCCGTACGAGACGCTGCGATCCAAAACAACCGGTGATCACGATCTGGCGTATGTGCGCGGACAGTATGAGGCCAAGCGTGTGCTGGAGATCACGGCGGCGGGCGGGCACAACCTGCTTATGATGGGACCGCCCGGTTCCGGCAAGACGATGCTGGCGCGGTGCCTGCCGGGCATACTGCCCGACATGAGTTTTGAGGAGGCGCTGGAGGTCACGCGCATTCACAGCGTGGCGGGACGGTTGAAGACCGACGGCGCGATGCTGACCGAGAGACCGTTCCGCGCGCCGCATCACACGGCGTCGGCGGTGTCCCTGGTAGGCGGCGGACGCGACGCGTCGCCTGGCGAGATATCGTTCGCGCATCACGGTGTGCTGTTTCTGGACGAACTGCCCGAGTATCAAAAGTATGTGCTGGAGTCGCTGCGCCAGCCTCTAGAGGACGGACGCGTCTCGATCGCCAGAGTGCACGCGCATCGCGTTTATCCCGCGAGGGTTATGCTGATAGCCGCGATGAACCCGTGCAAGTGCGGGTACTACGGCCAGCCGGGCGGACGATGCAAATGCTCGCCCGACGAT
>JAITDK010000245.1 GCA_031282605.1 Oscillospiraceae bacterium | reverse complement strand
TGTGTATCACGATGGTCCAGGCGAAGCCTGGTCAGGATTCGAAAGGGCGGATAGCCCTTCGCAGGGTCTGGGACAGAGTCCCAGGCTCCCCGCAGGGACGTTCCTCGTTCCTACGTTCCCACGTTCCCATTCCTGCGCCCGCCAGTAAAAACGCTATAAAGGAGTTGACAACTTACGCCATTGTGGCGGGCGCCACAAACTTAAAGCGTCTCCGGTTCGCAAACCGGACAGCGTCCCGCCGCAGCGGACAGCCGGATGTTACGCAGGAACATCCGGCTGTTTCGAACAAGGGCGAGCCGCATAAACAGCTAACCCTTACGTCATAGTATGGAAGGGTTAGAAGCTACTTCCATATCTCCTTTCCTCTCCTCTTCTATCCTTTACTCTTACGATCTCTTATGACATCTGACGTCGCCCCCACTGTCGCGGCGATTACAGATGAGTAAGCTCGACAGCGTTAATTCACCACCTGTCCCGTCATTGCTTTCCACGCCGCGCGCAGGGCTTTTTGATTTTGCACACCATAGTTGGGATCGTTCTTGGTTACCTCATCCATGTCGCGCAGGAAGTGCACGCATAGGTGTCCGGCAAAGTTGTTGTCCTTGATCGTTGAACTTAGGTGCGGCGTGTTGTGCATCGTGGCCATGCTCCATACGCCGTCGGGGAACTTGACCAATACGGCCTTGGGCGTCCATGTCGTCGTGTTGCCGAACGCCTTATTCATCACTGCGGTATCGTTGGCGGTTACCGGTTCCGAATCCGCGTGGCGACCCAGCGACATAAACTGCAGCTTCCATGATAGCCCGCTTGCCGGATCGTATACCGTTATGGTCGCGCCCGCCTTATACTTAACCTTCACCACGTCGAAGAAGTGCAGTAGTTTTACCTGACTGTTCGACGGCGCGCTGGACGCCGACGCGCTGCTGGACGAACCGGAAACCGTACTCGCCGAAGCCGCCTTAGCCGATGACGAATACAGCAGGGTGAGCGTTCCCGAGCCCGCCACCCCATCCGCTGACAGTTTATTCGCCTTCTGGAACGCGATAACCCCTGTCCGCGTGCCCGAGCCGAACTTCCCGTCCGCCGCGAAGCTGATATAGCCCAACTCCCGCAGCCGTTTTTGCATCTTTGTCACCTCGGAGCCTGAGTCGCCCTTCTTCAACGTTATTTTTGTGTTCGCGGCTGTGGTGGTTGACGCCGCGGCGGCTACCGCTTTCGAGCTGGACAGCGCGTTCAGCGTCGCCGCGCCGACCTTGCCGTCGGCGGACAATCCGTTGCGGGACTGGAATTCTATCACGGCCGTCTCCGTACCGCTGCCGAACACCCCGTCCGGGGCAAACGTAATGTAGCCCAGGTTCTTCAGCATTGATTGCATGGCCTTGACCGCCGTGCCCGTGTCGCCCTTTTTCAGCGAGACGGAGGCTGTCGCGCTCGTTGCGCTGGTCGTGGCCGCCGCGCTGCTCTGCGCGTCGGGCAAACCAGGTAAACCGGCGCCGCTTATCCCATCCGCCGCGATGGCCGCGCCGGAGTAAAGCACGCGCTGAGTCTCGCCCCCCGCGATGCCGTCCGCGCCGATAGAGTTGCGCTTCTGGAACGCCTTAACGGCGGACTCGGTGTCGTCGCCGAACTTGCCGTCGCACTTGCCGCTGAAGTAGCCCAGATCGCGCAGCGCGGTTTGGACGTCCTTCACCTGCGGGCACTCGTTGCCGTTTTCCAGCGGGATGTAGCCGGAGCGTGTTAGCTGCACCAGCAAATCGCTTCGGATGTAACCCGTATGCGATCCATAGCGCACCTGCGACCAGCCGCCGGATCTGCTGACTACGGAAACCTCCTCGCCGCCCTTTATCGTGATAATCGCGTTCGCACTGGTCGAAGCCTTCGCGCGCAGCTTTGTGCCCGAGCGCGTAAACCATATCTCGTCGGCCAGCGCCGGAGATACGAACATAATCAACCGCGCCGCCAGCATCGCCGCCAGCGCCAACGCCCAAATCCTGTGCGATATTGTTCTTTGCACTTTCAGCGCACCTCCTGTGCCTTAGCATATCCTACTCCATAGAACGAATTATATTACGATTTCATTGCGCGGTCAATACCCATTCGGCAAAAAACGTAACACATACGTCACAATAAAACGTTGAAAAATCGGATTCGCGAGGGGGTGTATGTCGTTTACTCTTTAGAGGCTGGTGGTGTATACTACTGTTACGGCATGAATACGCGTGCCGGAAGTACGACGGACAGCCTTAACAGGCGGCGGGGGGAACGGCCGATGGTTGAGTTCTGGCAGGAGAACTTCTCGCTGGTGCGCAGCATTTTCAGCAGCATCCGCATATCGGACGTAGCGGACGTGCTGATTGTTACGTTTCTGCTGTATCAGCTGCTCCTGCTGACGCGTGAGACGCGTGCCAGCCAGGTATTGAAAGGACTGGCGTTTCTGTTCGTAGCGAGCAGGCTCAGCGTGCTGCTTCATCTGACCGCCCTCAACCGGATAATCGATCTGGTGATGAACAGCGGCGCGGTCGTGGTGGTGGTGCTGTTCCAGCCGGAACTAAGGCGCGCGCTGGAGCAGATAGGCAGCACCAACCTGTGGGATAAACTGAGAACGCCCGACGACCCTGATCAGCATCTGCGCGTGATAACCGAGCTGGTCGCGGCGATGACCAACCTCGCCCGGCGCAAGGTCGGCGCGCTGATAGTAATCGAGCGTCGCACAGGGCTTGCGGAGATAATCGAGAGCGGCACGCGGTTGGATTCACTGATCACCGCGCCGCTGATTGAGAATATATTCGAGCCGAACACCCCGCTTCACGACGGCGCAGTGATTATACGCGAACACCGGATCGTCGCGGCGGCCTGCTTCCTGCGTTTGAGCGAGGATCGCAACATATCGA
Organism: Oscillospiraceae bacterium; assembly: GCA_031282605.1. Taxonomy (GTDB): domain Bacteria; phylum Bacillota; class Clostridia; order Christensenellales; family Aristaeellaceae; genus BNUH01. The sequence goes on along the minus strand of JAITDK010000245.1, from coordinate 2,837 downwards.
AGGAACTGGGTACGCGCCACCGCGCCGCGCTGGGCATATCGGAGCAGACGGACGCCGTCGCGCTGATCGTGTCCGAGGAATCCGGCGTAATATCGATGGCGCGCGCGGGCAAGCTGACGCGTCACCTGGACGCGCACACGCTGGAACAGGCGATTACCCCCATATTTACAACAACCCCGCCCACCATGCCGCTGCTGTCGCTGCTGGCGTTCCGGGCGAGACGGAGGAACCACGATGCTTCCCAATGAACCGCGCGCGGCGCAGTCCGCACAACCCAAGCGCGGATCGGTTCAATTTTCCGACGAACTGTCGGTAAGGGCCGGCAAGGTGTGGCGGTCGCTGCATGTGCACCCGCTGTTAAAGATATGCGCGCTGCTGCTCTCGGTGTTTCTTTGGGCGATAATGATCGCGGGTGACGAGGACATCCAGCGTGAAAAGACGATTATGGACGCGCCGGTGTCGGTTGTGGGGCTGGAATCGCTTCAGGCGAAGGGTCTGACGGTTACGGACGATTTGTCCGCCGTTCCCATCAAGGTAAAGATGCGCGTAAGGGTGGCGCAGCGCAACTATCAGACCGTCACTTCCGCGAGTTTCGCGCCGAGGCTGGATCTGTCGCGTATCACCCAGGCGGGCGAGAATCAGGAATTGAAGTTCAGCCAGGCGTTGACGACATACGGCACAGTGCTGGAATTCACGCCGTCGTCGATCATGGTGAACGTGGAGGCGTATGATCAGCGGGGGCGCATACCCGTTCAGGTGGTGCCTTCGGGCACGTCGGATACGCCGCTGTGGTTTGACACGCCAGTGGCAGATCCCGCTCAGGTGACGGTCAGCGGCCCGCGCTCGTTGGTGAATCAAGTCGCGCGCGCCGTTGTTACTCTGCCGGTAGAGACGTTGGACGTCAGCCGCGTCCATAATAGCCTGTCGGCGCTGATCCAGCTGCAGGACAGCGAAGGCGTCCCGATCGAGTCGCCGCTGCTGCGCATCACTAGCGAGCTGGTAAACATGCAGTCCGTGCGCGTCGATGTGGACGTATACCCTATGAAGGAACTGCCGATAGACACGTCAATAGCCGTGCGCGGTATGCCAGCGCACGGCTATGAGATCGACAGGACGATGATGGTGCCTCGCAGCGTGATGGTAGCAGGCCCCGAAGCCACGCTGAGCCGACTGCAGACGATATATGTGGAGACGCCGATCGACGTATCCAGCGCGACGGAGGCCGTGCAGGGTCGGAGCGGATTGCGGCTCGCGCCGGAACTGAAGTTCTCCAGCGCGTCTGAGGTGGTTATACTGGCCGCGATACGCGAGGCGACTCATACGCATACGTTCATGGACATGCCGCTTGAGGTGCGCGGCGTTGACGCGGCGTTGGAATCGGTGATGCCGCTGTACTCGATGAGCGTCACACTGTCAGGGCCGTACCTGACGCTGGAGCGTGTGACGACCGACGATGTGCACCTATATGTGGACGCGGCTGGTTTGGAAGCCGGGACGATGATCCTGCCGGTTCAGTGCGCGGTGGATAACCTGGTGGGATTCACGTTCACGCCGCAGATGCCGGAGGTAATGCTGACGCTGAAAGAACGCGCTCCTGCGGATTAACGGATTCAATGAACGGCGTTACAGCGACGCCAGTATTTTGCATACCCATTGCGAGAACGATTCCTTTACGCGATCGCCCGTCTCCATTACCTCTTCATGCGACAATGGCTGCGGTAATATCCCCGCGGCCATATTTGTTATGCAGGAGGTGCCCAGCACGCGTATGCCGCAATGCCGCGCCGCGATTATCTCCGGCACGGTTGACATGCCGACCGCGTCCGCGCCGAGGATGCGCAGCATACGAATCTCCGCCGGGGTTTCATACGACGGCCCTGACATCATGGCATAGACGCCCGCGTGCGCGGTTATCCCCAACGAGGAAGCCGCGCCTAACGCCGTTTGAATCAGCGATACGTCGAGCGCCTGAGACATGTCGGGGAATCGCGGCCCGAAGTCGTCAAGGTTGGCGCCGCACAATGGGTTGTTGCCCGTGAAGTTGATGAAGTCCGATATCACCATGAAGTCGCCTGGTTTATACGATGTGTTTACGCCGCCCGCCGCGTTGGTTACGATGAGCGTATGTACGCCTAAGCGCGCCATTGCGCGTATGGGGAATGCGACAGTTTGCGCGCCATGCCCCTCGTAACAATGGACGCGACCGTTCATAACGTATACTCGCTTGCCCGCGCACTCGCCGCCGACCCATTCGCCCGCGTGCCCTGGAGCGGTAGAGACCGTGAACCCGGGTATGTCGCCGTAAGGGAATGCGGAACGGTTGGTCAGCGTCGATGCGAATCCGCCTAGGCCGGAACCTGCTATTAAGGCGATGTCCGCCGAACCGCATCCGCCGCGAATTGTCGCTGCGGCGCGGTCAATGGTCGATAGATCGTATGCGCTCATATGCCTCCTATGTTTGTCGTGAGTTTGACGAGCGGAGTTAGCCGCACGCCACTTGCTCGCTATGGCGTGGTAAGAGCGTAAGGGTGATGCATGACCCATCCCCTTGAGAGCCGCACTACGCGCTTTTGCGTAAGACTCGGTTCTTTTACGTAAGACTCGGTTGACCGCTGCGGCGGGACGCTGTTCGGTTTGCGAACCGAATGCGCTTTAAGTTTGTGGCGCCCCGCCACTATGACGTGAGTTGACTATTACCATATAGCGTTTTTACTGGCGGGGCGCGGGAGTTGGAACGTTGGGACGATGGAACGAGGAACGTCCCTGCGGGGAGCCTGGGACTCTGTCCCAGACCCTGCGAAGGGCTATCCGCCCTTTCGAAACCTGACCAGGCTTCG